>DATDMX010000353.1:0-2602 GCA_036518575.1 Geobacteraceae bacterium
CATCAGGATGGCAAGGACAGCGTCCTCCGCTATTCTTTCGTTATCGAAGAGACACGGCATTTCCTTGAAGGTCTCGCTCCCCGCGTTGGCCCCCATGTAACGGACGCGGTCCGCCAGCCTGAGATAGAGCCCGTCGAGGAACGTGGCGATGGTGGGCACCATGGCATCGAAAATGAGTACCAGGGCGTTCTCCCGGGGCCTGTCGAGCCTCTGTGCCACGTCGTGTGCCAGCTCTTCCACCGCCCCTTCGGCCGGCAGGGTGATGGGATCATAAATCCGCGCAAACGGCATGACGTCGAAACGGAGCAGGATACACCCCCGGTCAAGAAAACGATCCTGGGCAATGAGTGCGGGAAATACTCCACCCTGTAGCGGGATGTCCGAATCGTTGCACATCCTTTGAAGGAGCTTCACCCAGGCGTCGCGCTCCTTCTCGGCAACGAGGGCCAGCACTCCCATACGCGGGTAGCGACTCTGCCATGCCTCTAACAGGTTCCCGACCTCATCATCACTCGTGTTCGCCCATGCGTGCATGCCGCTCGACGTATCTTCGTTCATGGCCATCTCTCCCCCGCGTTCGTGCGCGGCCCCGTCAGTCTGCCCTGCGCCGCCCTTCACCCCGCCGTACATACCGGGGCGAGTCCGGCGAGCCGTCAGCGATTGAGCGCCTCCCGCACTTTGCGCAGCAGCTCCTGCGGCATCACCGGCTTGGCGATGATCTCCACCCCTTCGGCCACGAGCCCCTTGTGGAGGGAAACATCCTCCTGATAGCCGCTCATGAAAAGCACTCTTGTTCCGGGCCGGATCCTTCTGATCTCCTCGCACGCCTCGGCTCCTCTCATCTTTGGCATGACGACGTCGAAGAGGCACAGGCGTATCTCCTCAGGCCGTTCCCGGAACCTGGCCACTGCCTCCTCGCCGTCGCCCGCCTCGATGACCGTGTAGCCGAACTCGGTGAGGATGCCCTTGGTGAGAGCTCTCACGGTGGGGTCGTCTTCGGCCACGAGGAGCGTCTCCGTACCCCCCGGGGCGTACACCTCCGCCACCTCGCCCTCGCACCTCGCCTCCTCGCGGGCAAGGGGGAGGTATATCCGGAACGTCGTTCCCTGGCCCGGCTCGGAATAACAGGTGATGTAGCCGTTGTGGTGCTTCACGATCCCGTAGCAGACCGAGAGGCCGAGCCCGGTCCCCTTCCCCACCTCCTTGGTGGAGAAGAACGGCTCGAATATCCGTTGCCGCACATCCTCGGGGATGCCATCGCCGCTGTCGGAAAACGTGATGAGGGCGTACCGCCCCGGCGTACCGTAGCCGTGGGCCTTTCTGAATGCGTCGTCCAGCTCGGTCAGGCCGGTGGACACGGAAATCACCCCGCCCGAATCCATGGCGTCACGGGCATTGGTGGTGAGATTGAGGAGCACCTGCTCGATCTGGCCGGCGTCGCCCTGAATGGTCAGCTCTTCCTCCGCCAGATGTATGCACAGCTCGATGTCCTCGCGGATGAGACGACGGAGCATCTTTTCTATCCCGCTCACGATGGCGTTGAGGCTCACGGCTTTCATTGCGATGGTCTGCTTGCGGCTGAAGGCGAGGAGCGAGCGGGTCAGGGCCGCAGCCCTGTCCGCTGCCCCGAGGATCTGTTTGACGTTGGCGAGCAGAGGATCATCCGGCGCCATCTTCATCTCCAAGATGCTGCCGAAGCCGACGATGGCGGTGAGGATGTTGTTGAAGTCGTGGGCCACGCCGCCTGCCAGGGTGCCGATTGCCTCCAGTTTCTGGGCCTGACGGAGCTGGGTCTCGAGATGGCGCAATTCGGTGACGTCGCGAGCCGCTGCGAAAACGCCCGTGATATCCCCCCCCTCGTCCCGGAAAACGGAGGCGTTGTAGAGGACCGGCGTCACGCGCCCCTGCCGGTCCCGTATCTCCAGGGAGTAATCGCGCACCGTCCCCTCGCGGAAGGTCTGCCGGTAGCCTGCGCGGGCCTTTGCCGGGTCGGTGAAATAGACGGAAAAATCGGTGCCGATCAGCGTCTCGCGGGAGCAACCGGTAATCGCTTCGGTGGCGGAATTCACGTCGGTAATGGTGCCGTCGGTACCGATGGTGACCAGGGGGTCGAGGCTCGCCTCGATGAGCCCGCGGTTGTAGACGGCCGCCTGGCGCAGCGCTTCTTCCGAGCGGCGCTGGCGGAAGATTTTCTGGAGCTCGCTCGCGACGAGCTGAACGTGAATGACATCGTAGTCGCCGTACTCGCCGGCCTTGTTCCCCACCCCGAAGATGTACCGGACCTTGTCGCCGTCGAAAACGGGGACGCTCATGAACCGCCTGAGCTCCATATGACCGTCAGGGAGCCCCTTGCGATTGGGAGATGACGGGTAGTCATTGTAGATGACCGGATGGCCCAATCGCACGCAGTCGACCCAGTTCCCCGCTTCCTCCACCGGGTAATGAGTCCCTTCCGGGACGCCCGTGCATTTGTCGAGGACCTCGTTGCTCCACGTCGCCAGGATGAGTTCCTTCTGGTCCTCGGAGACGAGATGGAAGAAGCCAATCTCGCTGCCGGTAAGAAAGACTGCCTGGTCCAGCGCATAGTCGTAGAGTTTGCGGT
>DATDMX010000354.1:0-4561 GCA_036518575.1 Geobacteraceae bacterium
TCTGTTATCTCCTCGTAACCTACGATCAGTGGGTTCACCGGGATAAGATCATCGAGCTTCTCTGGCCCGGGGGAGACGAGGGTGCAGCGATCAACAACTTCAAGACTACCCTGAGCCGCCTGCGCAAGTCCTTTTCCGGGTCCCGGACCATCAACCCCGTCCTGACGCAAGGGGAAGCCGTACGCATCGACCAAAACGTAATCAGCCTCGATGCCAGCATGTTTCGCTCCAAAGCTACGACCGGCATCAAGCTGTTAGCCCGCGGTGACGTCAAGGCTGCGAAGGCCCTTCTCGAAGCTGCCCAGGATCTTTACTGCGGAGAATTCCTTCCCGAAGAGCCCTTCAACCAGTTCATCACCACCGCTCGTGGCGAGTTGGCGGCTCTCAACTCGGCAGTCATTGTTTCGCTGGGCAAGGTTTACGAGCAGGAAGGGAACCGTGACGCGATGGAGATTATTTCCTTGCTGCGACGAGGCCCCATCACGGGCCTGTCTTGACATGACCTGGTTGCTCACCAGCAGGTGCATCGAAAATATTATATAAGCTAAGCACACGAAAAAAGCCCCGCATCTGCAGATGCGGGGCTTTTTTCGTGGAGCGACGGATTCTAACTAGTGAGGCCGTGTGCCGCCTGCTCCGGAGGGGGTGGCCGCGGTTCCCTGCAGGTAGGCAAGGGCAGTGTCACGGGTGGTTGAATTAATCTTTCCGTTTGCAAAGAGCCACGAGATGGCGGCCTCGGTATCCAGGTCCATGGCGCCGTTGTACAGCCAATCGATCGAGTCGTAGATGAGCATGCGAATATAGATCGAGTTGTGGGCATAGGCGCCGGGGTCGGCACTGATTAGTGCATAGTTGAAGGAGACCCCCATGGTATAAGCACCCGCATGCAGTGCGTCAGTGTTGTTTATGCCGCCACCGGAGCCGGGGACCACCCCGGCGCCAAATGGTGCATTCCAATTTGTGGTGTATCCCCACCGTTGTGTGGTCGGGTTCAGAACATAGAGATTTCTCTGTATTTCCAGTGCCCGGATAACGGCCAGGGCCGCAGTGAGACCATCTTTTTGCTCTTGAAGTAGCGCCGGGGTCAGGGTGAAATCACCGTACGTCGTCGGCTTGTGGCAATTGGCGCAAGCCGTTGCTGTGATCGCCTGGATCGTAGTGCCGGCTGAGCTGAGAGGCATGAAGCTGTGCTTAGCGGGGGAAGACATGTGGCAGGCGATGCATGGTCCCATATAACCTGTTGACGACTCGTTGTTCATGCCAATCCGGTCATGCTTGAAATAATGGGCGTACCTTGCGGCACTGGTGTAGAACTCGAAGCCGCCTCTCTGGTAAAGGTTCGCGCCTGCGGGGAAGTCATGGGAACTGATGCGGGATACATTGCCGAAATCGAGACCAGCAAGATCTGCCCGTTTGATAACGGCACCGTTTGCCCTCCCAACGTGGCAGAGCACGCACAGGTTGGAGGAGGCAGCGTCTGGGTAGCGCGTGGCAACGTTGTTGATCTTCACGCTCACCGCGGATCTTGGCCCGGAGTAGTTATAGTATGCCGAGATGCCGACGCCATTGCCGAGAACTTTACGGACCTTGAAGCTGTAAGCGTTTCCTGCCCCGTCGTCATGGCATGCGTTGCAGCCGAGAACTTCCTTCGTTTTGTCAGTGCTCACACCCCATGCGTGAACGTCAGTAAAATTCGATGTGACGAAGTTTATGAAACCGGTCGTGGTATGACATCTCACGCAGATGGCCCCATACGTCAGGGGGGCCGGAATCGTGTTGCCACGCGTTTTAAAGTCGTATGAACGCCAGGGGCCAGCCGTGGTGTCTCCATGGCCGCTGGCAGCCCACTGCGTATTTACGGCCATCCTGGTCGTTGGATCATGTGGGTTGTGGCAGTTGCGACACTTGCCGAGGTTCTGCGAACTCACGAAAGAAGCGGGATAACCACTGGATGTGAGGTTATTGAAATGGGGGGCGCCGAGAGTGTTGGTGTGGTGGCACTTGAAGCACTTGAGGTCCCGGTCGGGATTATCGCTGACATCGAGACCCGTGACGTTATTTGCGGAGGGGGGGCCGCCGTGGCAGCGACCGCAGTTGTTGGGGTGACCGGCTTGCGGCTCGTGGCAGTCGCGGCACCCGGCACCGAAGCCGGGAAACTTTTTGCCGGAAGTCTCGGTATTGTGACGGGAAAGTTTCCATTCTTCGGCAATAACAGCGCCGGTGACGGGAGAAACCGCCGTGCCGTGGCAGCCGATGCATGTCTGGGAGTCTGCCAGCGTGGAGGTTGTCGGTGTCCCGACGACGGTGTTCTCCCCGCAGCCGGCAAGGGTCAGCACAACAGTGATACTCACGATAAACGTAATGAGAGTTCTGATTTTCATCTTTGGCCTCCTCCACGTTGTCATTTATACCATTTATCTTAAAAAAAATGTAGGATAAATGTGAGATTTACTTATTTTGTTAAGTTGACTTAACGTGCCAACTTGTTGTATTAATGTAGTTGCACACGCGTGGTGGCACAATGGCGTCACGAATTCATCACAAGCTCCGTTCTCTGAAGGATAAAAAGCTTGGCACGACTGGGGACTTGGATTTATAATGCGCAAGTCCTAGCTCCCCTGAATCTCACAACATGTCAGCATTTTTGCGCATTTACGCAAAACGGAGGGGCCTCATGCAGAGTCGTCTCGTCATTATTTATGCACTTCTGGCAGCACTTGCAGCCCAGTGCGCCCTTGCCGGCAAGGCCTTTGCCATCGCCGCCTTCAGTCGGCAGCACAAGACCGAATGCACCACCTGCCATACGATCTACCCGGAGCTCAACGAGTACGGCGAGGCGTTTCGGAAAAACGGCTATGTGTGGTTCAGCAAGGCTCCGGCCGCGGGAGAGACGCCAGCAGCCGAGGTAAAAGGAGGCGGAGGAGACGCCGCGGAGGTTGAGAAGCTCAAGGCTCAGGCCGCCGTAAAGAAAGAGGGCGGGCCGAGCGGTGGCGGCGAGAAGGGGAAGCAGAATGAGGGGCTGTGGCTTGCAGCCATTCCCGATCTGCTCCCCGTGTCGTTTACGGCGTCACTCGACCTCGCCTATGATGAGCATCCTGCCAACAACGACAAGCTGGACCTTTCTGCCCGTTCCCTCGTTCTCAACGCCGGCGGCGCATTTCGTGACAAAGCCGGATTCTTTGCCACGTTCACTGCCTACTCGCAGGGCCTCTACGATCCGACCATCAGTAACACCCCTGACAGTAATAAATCAAACATCAACGAACTATTCCTCGTCTGGCATCACGCCTTCGATACGCCCCTTAATCTCAGGGTCGGCAGATTCCAGCCCCAACTCACTCTCTGGAAAAAGAGCAACAAGCTGACCATCGCCTCGTTTGCACCGGCTGTCTACAAAGTCGGACGCTCGCCCTTCAGCATTGAGTCCACCTCGGATGCTTTGGAGCTAAATACTCTTCTCGGTAACAGGGTATTCATTGCCGGAGGCATCGCGGACAGGGATGGCCAAAATACCAAGGAAGGGTATGGCCATATATCATTCAAGCTCGGTGGTGCCGATTTCGCCGGTCACGAGCCGGTCATGGACCTGGACAGTGAAAGTATCTGGGATTACCTTTCGGTGACGTTTGCCGCCTATGGCTATTTCGGCAGGGATGCGAATATTGTTGGTCTGGTCGCCAATCACTTCAACAATTTCTATCGGGCCGGGGCGGATATGGACCTCCTCTACAAGGGGCTTCGTATCCGCTTCAGCGGGGTCAAGGGGCGGGACACGAATCCCGGCTTTGATATCGCTCAATCCGAGGTGCGGTCGTTCGTGCTCGCCTCGGAGGCCGAATACATGTTCGACACCAACCTCATCGGCGCATTCCGCTATGAATACCAGGATGACGGCAGCGGCATCACGCGTCGCTACATACCGACGCTCGCCTTTGCACCTCTGCAGAACATCAAGCTCACGCTTGAGTACAAGTACGAAGACATTGCTCCCTACGCCGCCGCCAGCTCCATCAACAGGATCACCCTCTTGGGGGCAAAGTTCAGCTTTTAGGCAGTTGCAGTCTTCACAAGACGTTTGGAGGTATCTATCATGAAGAAGATTTTTCTCGCCGCGTTGCTCCTCTGTATGTGTAGTACTGCTGCCCATGCCGCCCTCAGGGTAATCGGCAAGGGTGACAACATGCGCCTTGACCCGTCCGGATTTTCTCCGAACATGAAAGCTGCGTATGAGATCATGAGGGTGAAGTGTGTCAAGTGCCATACGTTGGAGAGGACGGTGGTTGCGCTCCAGACCGGGATCGCACCGATTTCCGGGCAGCCTTTCGACAGGAACGCTACCAAGGCCTACGGCATCAAGATGCTGCGCAAGCCTGACTCGAACATGAACAAGCAGGAAGTAAAAGCCGTAGTCGAGCTGATGAATTACCTGCTTGACTTGGCAGAACGCTGAGACAGAAGATCGGCAGCGTTCATCTCTACACAATTACTAACGTGTCGGCTCCTTCCACGGCAGACTGTTGCCGTACGGAAGTGATCCTCTGCTCTCAGCCATTTGTCGCTC
>DATDMX010000355.1:0-7009 GCA_036518575.1 Geobacteraceae bacterium
AGAAGTATCATCCCGACAACACCTCGCTCCACATTGCCTATTTTTCCATGGAGTTCGGCCTCCACGAATCGCTCCCCGTCTACTCGGGCGGCCTCGGCATCCTGGCCGGCGACCACCTGAAGTCGGCGAGCGATCTGGGGCTTCCGCTCGTGGGCGTCGGCCTTCTCTACCGGCAGGGGTACTTCCGCCAGTACCTCAACATCGAAGGGTGGCAGCAGGAGTTCTACCCCGAAAACGACTTCTACAACCTCCCCCTGCGCCTGGAGCGTGACGCCGAGGGACGCCCCCTCACCTTCGACATCGACATGGCGGGGCGCCGTGTGCTCGTCCACATCTGGCGGGTCCAGGTGGGGCGCATCCCCCTCTATCTCCTCGACACGAACCTTGAGGACAACACCCCCGAGGACCGGGAGATCACCACACGCCTCTATGGGGGAGACCAGGACATGCGCATCCGCCAAGAGATCCTCCTCGGCATCGGCGGCATCCGCGCCCTGCGCCTCCTCGGCATCGAACCGACGGTCTGTCACATGAACGAGGGCCACGCCGCCTTCCTCGCCCTGGAGCGGGTCAGGATCCTCATGGAGGAGCACCGGCTGCGTTTCAGCGAAGCCCGCGAGGCGGTGAGGGCTGGCAACGTCTTCACCACCCACACCCCCGTGGAGGCCGGCATCGACCACTTTCCGCCGGACCTCCTGGAGAAATACCTCGGCCGCTACTACCGCGGCCTCGGCCTTTCCCGCGACGAATTCCTCGGGCTCGGCCGCCAGAACCCGCGCTACCACCACGAAACCTTCTGCATGGCGGTGCTGGCGCTTCGGCTGGCGATCCACAGCAACGGCGTAAGCCAGCTCCACGGCGATGTCTCACGCAAGATGTGGCGCAATCTCTGGCCCGAGCTTCCCGAGGAACACCTACCGCTCACCTCCATCACCAACGGCGTCCACATCAAGACCTGGCTCTCGGGCGAGATGGCCAGGCTCCTCGTCCGCTACCTCGGTCCCCGCTGGCTCGACGACGCCACCGACGCGGGACTCTGGCGGCGCGTGGCGCGCGTCCCCGACGCGGAGCTGTGGCGCACCCACAAGCGGGGGAGAGAACGCCTCGTCGACTATGCGAGGAAACGCCTCAAGGAACAGCTCACCCAGGTGGGCGCGACGGCAAAGGAAATCGCCGTGGCGAGCGAGGTGCTCGACCCCGACATCCTCACCATCGGCTTTGCCCGCCGGTTTGCCACGTACAAACGGGGGACGCTCCTCCTGCGTGACCTGGACCGCCTGGCCCGCATCCTTAACGACGCGGAGCGGCCCGTCCAGATCATCTTCGCCGGCAAGGCCCATCCCGCCGACCACCAGGGGAAGGAGCTCATCCGCCAGATCGTGCAGCTCTCCCACCAGGAGCGCTTCCGCCACCGGGTGGTCTTCATCGAGGACTACGACATGGGGGTTGCCCGACACCTCGTCCAGGGCGTGGACGTGTGGCTCAACACGCCGCGCCGCCCCATGGAGGCGAGCGGCACGAGCGGCATGAAAGTGGCCTTCAACGGCGGCCTCAACATGAGCATCCTCGACGGCTGGTGGGTTGAGGGGTACAAGGGGAACAACGGCTGGGCCATCGGCAGGGGCGAGGTGTACGACGACATCGAGTACCAGAACGAGGTGGAGGGAAGGGCGATCTACGACCTTCTCGAGAAGGAAATCGTGCCCCTCTTCTACGACCGGGGGAGCGACGGCATCCCCCGCGGCTGGATAGCCTGCATGAAGGCGTCGCTCCAGAGCCTCTGTCCGGTGTTCAGTACTGACAGGATGGTGCAGGAGTATGCCGAGCACTTCTACATCCCGGCCCACGAGCAGTCGGTGAAGCTCGGCGGCGAAGAGCTCAGCCTCGCCACGGACCTCGCCCTCTGGAAGGAAAAGCTCCACCGCCTCTGGCCCCAGGTGCGCATCGAAGAGGTGAGCGCCCAACTGGGCGAAGAGGTCTCCGTCGGGACGCGGCTTCCCATCAGCGCCCAGGTTTTTCTCGGCGAAATCCCCCTCGACGAGGTGGCAGTGGAGGTCTACTTCGGCGTCCTCGACTCCCGCGGCGCCATCGTCGGCGGAGAACTTATCACGCTGGAACCCGACGACGGCACCGGTCGCGGGAGCTACCGTTTCAGCGGCGTCATCGAATGTCGTTTCTGTGGCCGGCAGGGCTTTCTCCTGCGCATCATGCCCAACCATCGGGAGCTCGGGCCGGTGTACGAGCCGGGGCTTCTCCTCTGGGGGTAGAAGTTCCTCATAAAAGAATGATGAAAAAGGGGCCATCAAGCCCCTTTTTTATTGAAAAATTTTCTTCAAACCGCTATCTTCCCCATCGATTCCATTCCATGGTCAAAAGAACTCCTATGGTCTTGAAAAATCTGGCACTGCTCCTTCTCTTCGCCCTTGGGACGAGCGCCTGCACCTCGATGGTTCCGCGAAAAAACCTCCCGTTCCCGCTCACCAATGATACGTTCGACGATCAGGTGAAAGTGGTCACCATTCCGCTACCGGTCATCGCGTCGAGCCCCAACGAGGGGATTACCTCCGGAGCGCTCACGGCCTTCCTTCTCCACAACAAGAAGGACGAGGTGAGTACCCTCCTCGCGCCCCAGGTAAACTACAACCAGAACTTCGGCGTCACCACCTCGCTCTACGGGGCCTTCTATCCTTCGCCGCTCGAAAGCTGGGAGGCCAACGTCTCCCAATCCACCAAGGTCAACAACGACTACGAAGTGAAGTTCGTCAACCGGGCCCTCCTTGACAAGAAGCTGGAACTCAATGGCTTCCTCTATTACTTCAACGACGGCTCGGCCCGCTTTTTCGGCTTCCAGTCCACAAGCCTCAAAAAGGACGAAACCAACTACGACGACCGAGAATACGGCTTCACCGTCTCGGCCGGCTACCAGATCGGCGACCACTTCCAGCTCATACTCGGCGAGCGCTACCGCAATGTTGAAATCGCGCGCGGGGCGGTCACGTCGGTACCCTTCATCGGCGACAAGTTCTCCTCGTCAACCGTGCCCGGTATCGACGGCTTCAGCGCCCATGCGCAGAAACTCGCCATCGTCTACAGCACCCTCGACTCACCCACGCTCCCCACGTTTGGCGGCTACGCCAGGGTAGCCGTGGAAAACAGCTCGAAAATATTCGGGAGCAGCGCCGACTACCGTCACTACGAGGCGGAAGCCAAGGGCTACATTCCCGTGGCAAACGCCCGTTTCATCTCGGTCTTCCGCCTTGCCTACAACCAGACCCTCGGCGACAGCGTTCCCTTCCTCGAACAGAGTATTCTCGGGGGCGAGAACACCCTGAGGGGGTATGGCCGCAACCGCTTCATCGATAACTCCTACCTCCTCCTGAACCTGGAGGAGCGGATCCGGCTCTTCCGCTGGGAAATCTTCAACGTCACCGCCGACTGGGAAGTGGCGCCATTCGTCGATCTCGGGTCGGTCATGGATTCCCTCGACACGGCGAACACGAGAAGCTTCGAGTTCAACCCCGGCATCGGTGTGCGGGCGGTGGTACGTCCCAACATTCTCGGCCGCGTGGATGTGGGCTTCGGCAAGGACGGACCTGCCGTGTTCGTCGGTCTCGGCTACCCGTTCTAGCAGGCCCCACGCCATCAATCTTCCCACGGAGCAAACCGCGTCATGAACAGGGTGGACCCTCCCGCCGCAGCGCATGAATTCCCGCCCGCACATCGCCCCGCCGCTTCCGCACAGGGCTCGCGCCTCGTTGTCTTCGCCGTCTTCGCCGCCATCACGGCGACGACACTCCTCGCCTACTGGCGGCTTCCCGCCAACCTGTTCGTCGTCTACGACGACCCCGAGTACATAACCGAAAACATCTATGTCAACAAGGGACTTACCTGGCAGGGGGTCGTCTGGGCCTTCTCCGCCGTTCACGAAGGAAACTGGCATCCCCTCACCTGGCTCTCCCACATGCTCGACGTGGAACTCTTAGGGCTGAACCCGGCCGGCCACCACGCCATGGCCCTCCTTCTCCACCTTGCCAACGCGCTTCTTCTCTTCTCCACCCTGAGGCGCATGACGGGTGCTCTCTGGCGAAGCGTGGCGGTGGCCCTTTTCTTTGCCCTCCACCCTCTCCACGTGGAATCGGTGGCGTGGGCAGCGGAAAGAAAAGACCTCCTCTGTGCCTTCTTCTGGCTCCTCACCCTGAGGGCGTATCACTTCTACACACAGCGTCCGTGGTGGGGAAGATACGGCCTTGTGGCCATGACGTTCGCCTGCGGCCTCCTGTCCAAACCGATGGCCGTTACCCTTCCGTTCGTGCTCCTGCTCCTCGACTGGTGGCCGCTGGAAAGGATACGGCCCGGCGGGATCCGCCTCGCCGGGGCCATCGGCGAGAAACTCCCCCTCCTGGCGCTTTCCGCCCTGGCAAGCCTCGTCACCTATAACGCCCAGCTCAAGGTCGCGGTCATCGGCCACCACTCCCTGCTCTACAACTTCGGCAACGCCCTCCAGTCCTATGTGGCCTACCTGGCGAAAACGTTCTGGCCCGCTGGCCTTGCCATCATCTATCCCTTCTCCTATGCCCGCATCACGCTCTGGCCATCCCTCGGAGCAGCCTTCTTCCTCATGGTCGTTACCGTCTGGTGCCTCAGCCAGGCGCGGCGCCGCCCCTACCTGGCGGTCGGCTGGCTCTGGTACGTGGGGACGCTCGTCCCGGTCATCGGCATCGTGAGGGTGGGGATCATGTCCATGGCCGACCGCTATACCTACATCCCCCACATCGGCTTCTTCGTCATGGTGGCGTGGGGGGCGGCGGAACTGGCAGGCCACCACCCACTGAGGCAGCGGCTCTTTGGCGCCGCCACCATCATCGCCCTTGTTCTCTGTGCCCTCGTCACCTCGCACCAGCTCCGGTTCTGGTATAATGGCATCACCCTCATGACCCGGGCCATCGCCGTGACGGATAACAACTGGTTTGCGTACAACAATCTCGGGGCAGCCTACATCCTCGTCGGCACCCACAACCGGTTCGTCAATATCTCCGCCTCCCTCCCCCTCGACCCGGCCACGCCCGACCGCCGTCTCGCCTACCTGCGGCGAGCGGTGGAGCTCTGCGGGGAATCGGTGCGCATCGAGCCGCAATTTCCCCTCTCCCGTTTCAACCTCGGGCTTGCCCACCTCAACCTGGGTGAGCGGGAGGAAGCCATGGCCCAGTACGAGGCTCTCCTGCGGATGAGCCCGGAACTGGCCGCAAACCTGCGCCTGTTGCTGAACCAGGGACAAAGAGTGGAATGACATAAGGAAAGGAGACGGCGGATGGAACGGATGACCGACCTGCAATCACTGCCGTGGGAAGCCGTGCGGCCCGGGGTGGCGAGCGGCGTTTTCGGCAAGGCTCTTTTCGACGCGGGGTTGAAGGTGGTCCTCACGCGCGTGGTGCCGGAGGGAGAGTTCTTCAGCCATCTCGACCCCTACGGCCACCTCCTCCATGTCCTCGACGGCGAGGGCGAGGCCACTGTTGGCGATGACACGCTACCGCTACGGCCTGGGATCGTCGTGCGCATCGCGGCGGGCGAGGCACACGGCTACCGCAACACCGGAGCCGCCGACCTCATCCTCATGACGCTCAACATCCCGGGCTTCACGGAGCTCACACCGTAACGACGTCCCCGCCACCTGACCTCTCACCCTGCCGGCTTCCCCGGCGCGAGAGCTCCCCATCGATGGCGTTGAGCACCTCGAATTTCGCGAGCGACCAGAGGGGGGCCACGAGGTGGTCCCGGCCTCCGTCACCGGTGAGGCGCTGGACGATCACCTCGGGAGAGAGGCGTTCGAGGAAGTCGCAGACAAGTCCCACGTATTCGTCGCGGCCGAGAAGGGGGACTTCCCCGCGGGCATGCAGTACCGCCAGGGGGGTGTCGCGCATGACATGAAGGAGATGGAGTTTCACCCCGTCCACCCCGAGCCGGTTGAGAATGCCGGCGGTGGCGAGCATCTCTTCCCGGCTCTCGCCGGGAAGGCCCAGGATGACGTGGGCGCAGACCTTGAGGCCCCGCTTCTTGCTGCGCTCCACCGCAGCCGCGAAAGCGGCGAAGTCGTGCCCCCGGTTGATGTGGTCAAGAGTCCGGTCGAGGGGAGACTGGAGACCGAGCTCCAGCCAGAAGTAGGTCCTGCGGTGGTATTCTTCGAGTAGATCGAAGACCTCGGGGGGGAGGCAGTCGGGCCGGGTGGCAACGATGAGCCCCACCACGTCGGGAACGCCGAGGGCCTCGTCGTAGAGGGCGCGAAGGCGCTCGACCGGGGCATAGGTGTTGGAGTAGGGCTGGAAATAGGCGATGAACTTCTGCGCCTTGTACTTGCGCACCATCACCTCTTTGCCGTGTTCGAGCTGCCCTGCCACGGAGAGGGCGCGGGCGATGCCGAACGAACCCGAGCCGGCCCCGCCGCAGTAAATGCAGCCGGTGGTGCCGATGCTGCCGTCCCGGTTGGGACAGGTGAAGCCGGCATCGACGGAAATCCGGTGGACCCGGCAACCAAAGACCCGTTTCAGTTCGGCAGAAAAGGCGTTGTAGCGTTTTTCTTCCATGAGCTATCTTTGCGCATGTTGACCCGGAACAGAGGAGCAACAACAGTGGAATCTGCGACTTCGAGGCGTTATGCCCTGGCCCTTCTTCTGGTCGTGAACCTTCTCAATTACATCGACCGCCAGGTGCTTTTCGCCGTCTTCCCCCTCGTGAAGAGCGATCTCCATCTCTCCGACACCGCCCTCGGCTTCCTCGGGAGCGCCTTCATGTTCTGCTACATGGTGTCCGCGCCCCTGTTCGGCTGGATCGGCGACCGCACGAGCCGCACCCGCCTGGCCGCGGGGGGGCTCCTCGCCTGGAGCATCGCCACGGCGGGAGCCGGTTTCGCCCGCACCTACGGGGCGCTCCTGGCCGCTCGTACGGCCGTGGGAATCGGCGAGGCGAGCTTCGGCACCGTATCTCCCGGCCTCCTCGCCGACTATTTCCCCAAGGA
>DATDMX010000356.1:0-8494 GCA_036518575.1 Geobacteraceae bacterium
GCATGTCCTTATTGAGAAGTCGGGCAACCTTGTCGCCGACCCTTTCGTAGCCGAGCCGACGCATGAGACCGCGGAAACCGATATCAACCGAAAATATTCCGAGCGTTTCCTTGTAGCTGCCAAGTTTCAGGTCGTTCACCCGTACGACCTTTGCGCCGTCTACATCGACGATCTGCTTGTCGAGAATGTCCCGTTTGACAAGGATGTCCCCGTCCTTCGCCAGGTAGCCGGTAAAGTCACGCCGCATCCGAACAGAAATGACAATCCTGTTGAACAGGAGAATATCCTTCAACGGTATAGCGAGAACGTCCTTCTTTTTCTTGACGAGTAGATGGGAGACTTCGGGAAAGACCTCGCCCGGAACCATGAGGAGGTCCGAAAGCTTGCCGATCTCGCGACCCTGCTCGTTAATCACCGTTTTCCCGAGGACTTCGCTGAAAAACAGTTCATTCATGACGGTGTTCATACCCGCTCCAAAAGAAAAAGGCCCATTCGGGAGAAAGGGCCTTGTACGCAAGGACGCGCTCTTCCCCCTGGTTTGAGTTTCGGCAGTGCACAACGTAGGTGATAAATCCCAGCTACCTTAGGTAAAGCCTTAAGCCGACTGAACCTGGTCTACCGCATTGGCGTCTTTCGACGTTTCTGGGCAGTAGCTTCTGTTTGTGCAAACGCCTCATTCTAACGAGGAATCTTATAAATCTAGTACCGCCGGAGTATTTTGTCAACTCTTTGTTGCCTGCCGTCCCCGGCCGTCAGAAAGGACATCTTCCTGCGAACTCATGCCACCGCTTCAGGAGTTTATCAGCCGGTCCAACTCGGCAAGAAGGTCATCCACATCTTCCAGCCCCACGGAGAGACGCACGAGGGTGTCGCTTATGCCGAGTTTTTCCCGTTCCTCGCGGGGGATGGCTGCGTGGGACATCTTGGCGGGATAGGAAATGATGCTCTCCACGCCGCCAAGGCTCACGGCAAAGGCAGAAAGCTTCGACCCTTCGAGGAGGCGCTTCGTGAGTTCGTAAGACTCGAGGGCGAAGGAGAGAACCGCTCCCGGTCCCGCAGCTTGAGCCGCGTGCACCTCGTGCCCCGGATGGGTGACAAGGCCGGGATAGTAAACGCTCGTCACGCATTGCTGCCCCTGCAGCCAGGAGGCAATGGCCTGTGCACTCCTCTGGCTTTCCTCCATGCGCACCTTGAGGGTCTTCAGCCCGCGAAGCACGAGCCAGGAATCCTGGGGACCGAGTACCGCGCCGAACGCATTCTGGACGAACTTGATGCGCTTTGCCACCTCTTCGTCCTTTGCCACGGCAAAGCCGCAGATGACGTCACTGTGACCGTTGAGGAACTTGGTGCCACTGTAGACGACGATATCGCAGCCAAGATCGAGGGGCCGCTGCAGATAGGAGGTCATGAACGTGTTGTCCACGATGGTGAGGAGCCCCCGCTCCCGTGCCATGTCAGCGGCAGCGCGCAGATCAGTTATCTTCATGAGGGGGTTGGAGGGGGTTTCGAGGTAGAGCCCGCGCGTCTCGGGCCGGATGGCGGCGGCGAGTGCATTGTGATCGGTTGCATCCACGAAGGTGGACTCGATCCCCAGGCGGCTGAAGAGCGTGGTGAGCACCCGGTAGGTGCCGCCGTAGACGTCCTCTCCCACCACCAGGTGATCGCCGGGCGAAAAGAGCAGGAGAACGGATGAAATTGCCGCCATTCCCGAGGCAAAGGCAAAGCCTCTGGCGCCGTTTTCCAGCAGCGCCACCGCCTCTTCGACCGCCTCGCGGGTGGGGTTCCCCGAACGGGCGTAATCGTAGCGACCGAAATGATCGATGGCTTCCTGGCGGAACGTGGAAACCTGGTAAATGGGGGTACCGAGGGCACCGGTGGTGGGGTCAACCCCATGGCCGTTGTGAATCAGTTTTGTGCCGTATTTCATCGTAAACTCCTTATTCGTTGAACGCCTGATCGAGATCGGCGATGAGATCGGCGGCATCCTCGATGCCGACGGAGAGACGCAGGAGCACATTGTTGATGCCCAACCGACGCCGAATTTCGGGCTCGATGTCGGCGTGGGTCTGCACCTCGGGAAAGGTGATGAGAGTCTCGACGCCGCCCAAGCTCTCGGCGAAGGAAATGAGGCTGGTCTTGACGAGGAGGCGTTCCACGAGAGAGGGGTCGGCCACCTCGAAGGCAACCATGGCGCCGAAGCCGCGGGCCTGACGTGCGAGAACGGCATGGCCGGGATGCTCTGCCAATCCCGGATAATGGACTTTGGCGACCCCCGGGTGGTCCTTCAGCCAGCGGGCGATGACGTGGGCGTTGGCCTCCTGCCGCTCCAGGCGCACCGCAAGGGTCTTCATGCCGCGGATGGTGAGCCAGGAATCCTGCGGACCGAGTACCGCCCCCACCGAGTTCTGGTGAAAGTAGACTCTCTCGGCCAGTTCGGGATCCTTCACGGCCACGAGACCAGCCACAGTATCGTTGTGACCCGCGAGATACTTGCTGGCGCTGTAGACGGTAATGTCGGCACCCAGCTCGAACGGCCGCATGAGATACGGGGTAAGAAAGGTATTGTCCACGATGCAGAGCATGCCGTTTTGCCGACAGAGGGCAGAAAGCGAAGCAATATCGGCCACCTTGAGGAGCGGATTGGTGAGCGACTCCACGAAGAGCGCCCTCGTTTCGGGGCGGATGGCATCCTGCACGGCGGCAATGTCGGTCGTATCAACATAGGAGAAGCTGAGTCCGTACTGGCCGAAAACCTTCTCGAAGAGCCTGTAGGTGCCGCCGTAGAGGTCTTCGGTGACGATGAGGTGGTCCCCCGGAGAAAAGAGGTACAAAAGGTTCGTGATGGCGGCCATCCCCGAGGCATAGGCGAAGCCCCGCGCCCCCCCTTCCAGCCTAGCGATGGCGTCCTCCAGCACCTGGCGGGTGGGATTTCCCGAGCGGCTGTAGTCGTAGCCCGTACTCTGTCCCAGCCCCGGGTGGCGAAAGGTTGCCGTCTGGTAAATCGGCACCGTCACCGCCCCGGTGCGCGTATCCCATTCGAGTCCGATTTGTGCCGTAAGTGTCGCAATGTTGCTCATGTTTTCTCTCCTTAACGAAAAAGTCCCCTCCCGGGGCGTGCGGAAGAGGACTCTCGTAAGGTCATCGCTCTTCCTTATCTCCCGAAACACGAAGTTTCGCAGGATTTGGCACCTTCCCCTTGCGGGGGGTTGCCGCGACGTCATCGGGCCAGTCCCTCAGTCGCTCTTGATAAGAAATAATGCGTATTCAGTTATGTTGATGCCGTCTTGTCAACTTTTGAGCTGTACAAGATTGTTCATTATTTACCTGAGAGCTCAACTTCTGTCAAGATTTTTATTTACCGAACACGCAGACTCCACCCTCACTCATTGCCAACTCAGTTTGTCAGCTACGGCGCTTTCCTATCAGAACCCCGGAACGCCCGTGGACGCCTGGTCCCAGTAGGTGACAGCGTCGTTGAGCCATTTGACAACCCGCACGTTACCGTCCTGGGAAATAACGATGGCGATGGCATCGTGCAGCTCGTGGCAGAGACGGTAGGCGGCCCGGTGACGGGTACCGACCCCCTCGCTCAGTTCCTCTTCAGTAAGTGCCCCCTCCATGTCGAACGCGTGGATGACCCTCTCCACCTTGTCAACATCCCCCGATATCACCCCGCCGAAACCAAGTATCTCGTGGCGCTTGGTCATGACCACCGCCCCGTCGATTGCCGACAGAGCGGCGATGAAATGGGCCAGGTCGAATATGGCCTCGTCGAGCAGGATCATGGTTTCGCTGCGGCAAGCCACGTACTCCCGCCACCCAATGATCCTGTCAGGGGCTCCCGGGTCGCCGTGGAGCTGGGCGAGCGTATTCATGATGCGCAGGATGAGCGTACGAAAACGCTGGCGCGGCTCGTCGTCGCGAAACTGGTACTTTACGCTCATGTAGCGGTTCTCGCCGCTGATCTCCGCCCCCATCTCCGGGGGAAGATAAATGATCGTGCCGCCGTGGTGCGACGTGCGAATAACGCTCAGGATGCGGCGGACCACCTGCTGGGCAAGTATCCTCACAAAATCGGGGTGAAGCGTAGCCCAGACCCTGTCAGAGCGACGGCGGGCCTCCTCGTGCATCGTCATCAGCTCGGAGCGCACCGTAGCGAAACTTTCCACCAGCCAGTGGGAGGCGAAGACGTCGACAGAAGGGCAATTGATCTGGCCGCCGACAAGAGAGGCGACCATTTCCGGACCGATACTGAGGGACAGGCGCCCCGGGTCGGTGACGTAGATAACGGGAGCGGGAGGAAGGGGGGGCGAGGGCTTGCTGCCGCCATAAACCGCCTGCATCCACCGGGTTCCCGTGTGAACGAGCCCCCATATCTGGGGACCGTCGTCCGGATCGAGCGACACACCAATCAGGACGCGATAGAAGTCGGCGGCAAGGGCAAGGCGATGCAGCTCGTATTCGTTGAATGGGCGGGGCCTGGAAAAGAGCAGCCTGTGGAGGCCGGTAGGGGGCCCTGCATCATCGGGAAAGAATTCGGGTGGACGCAGAACGATGCGAAACCGGACCTGGCGTGCCTCTTCCCGCATGAGGCTCGCCTGGTAGCAGGTCGAAACGATCTGCTCGAGAAGACCCCTTTCGGGAAGGCGGCACGACACGTCGATGTCGGCTCCTCGAAGGCGCTCCTGGAAAGAGGGGTCGTTCCAGAGTTCGAAGACGAACGAGACGAACTCCTCCGGGTACGCATGCATACCCGGTCGCATGCAGCCGGTCAACATCACCATGAATCCCCCTCATCCACGGCAGAGATTTCCGCCGATTTCGTGCAGCCATGGCCTCCGCAACCGCTCGCGAAGGCCCGGGGAGGGATCAGCGAACGGGACGCTCGGCGCAGCGGAGGTCTATCTTCCAACCGACGGGATTGATGGGCACCTCCACCGCCTCGTGCGCGGCGACCCGTTTCGACCAGTACGGCCAGTTGAAGTCGACCCATGGATCCCGTCTGAACCCCGTGAGAGAGGTGACCAGAATCGCCGCCATGAATACATATGATACCACACCCGACACCTTGTTCCTGAGGAAGAGGATCACTATCCAGAGGAGCATCACCTTCGGGATGTAGAAATAGCGGTCGGACATGGAGAAAAGAAACGAGTCGAAGGGCGTTGAGGGGAGAAAGGAATTGCGGTAGATGGTGGCAAAAACGAGCATGGCGGCAAAGTAGGCGAAGGCGAGCTTCTCGAACACATAACGTCTGTTCCTGAAGAGATCATATATCAGGACGACTAAGAAGAGGACACCGCAGGCAATGGAGAAGTACTCGATCGCGCCGATCGTAAGATCCTTCATCGGTTTCAGCGATGCCAGCGCCAACGCACCCTCCATGGCAGAGCCAAAAATCTTCGAGACGGTCATGACTGCCACGTTTCCCGCATGGGTGGCAATATCCACAAGACAATCACGAAGGGACGCGTACTGAAACTCCCTTTCCTCATTGGTGAAATGAACCGAGTACATTTGCAGCGCCGCGATCACCACTCCAAGCGCCGAGAGAAGGAGCAGCCGCGGCCGCGCCACCACGTTGGCGCGCTCCAGCCACAGCTTCACCAGGAAGAGAGGGGCAACGAGAATCATGAAGGGGCCGGTGAGGCCGACCAGGAGAACGTAAACGGTATCCGCGACCAGTGCCCGCCGGGAGCCCGGCTCCATAAACACAAGCGCCAGGAGTCCGAGGGATAGAAGCCACTGGATATTGGTGAGATTGACAAAGACTTCCCCGTCGTGGGGCACGATGACGAGGGCGAGAGCCAGCAAGGGTTTGTACGGCAGAGCAAGCCTGTCGGACATGAGGAGTGAAAGGACGACGAACGTCAGGGTCAGGGCAACGAGACAATAGAGCGCAGGGGCATAGAGGGGGGGAACATATGAAACCGCCAGGGCTACCAGCCGATGAATCGTGTGAAAATAGCCGGCGTAGGGGGTGAACAGCGAACTCCCCCCCTGGCACCAGGCTTCCCTGAAGAAAAAGCTTCCCTCATCGGCCCAGAACTGAGGCCTGCGCACGATATCCGGCACTCTCAGAAGAAGGAGCACCACAAGGAACAGCGGATAGAGAAATCTGGCTCCTCGCTTCATCGCATTCACGAGCCCGCCGCGCCTGCGGCCGCGAGCCCACCCTTTCCCCGTCGCCGCGGCAGCCTCAACTAAAGGCAATGGCAACGATCTCTCCGGTTGATAGCGGGGAGATGCTCCGAGATCGGAACACCCCGCGCGAGTTCTTTGTATATCACGAAAACCGCGCGGGGGAAAGCTCTGCGATGACCTCGGGAGGGGCCAGGGCTGCGGCTAGAAATTAGCCGCACGTGACGCTAGATCTGATAATCGCCGCCGAAGACCCGGATATTGCGCGGCCGGATAAAGACCTTCTCCCCTTGGCGCAGCGCCAGTTCACGATGGCGCTCGCGGGTAAGCTCGGCGTCGATGGCTTCGCCGGTATCGAGGCGTTCCACTTCGAGGCGGGCGACGGCGCCAGCCCCCTGGATGTGGCGAATGACCGCCTCGATCTCTTCGCCGCTCGTCCGCGTCCGGGAGATCTCGATGTCATAGGGTCGCACGTAGGCCACGGTCGCTGCGGCATGAGCAGCGCCCTCCCCTGCGCCGGCGGCCTCATGGTTGAGCAGCGTCTGTTCGCCCTCGGCTCGGCAGTGGAAGAGGTTGAAGTTGCCGAGGAAGTTGTAGACGAACGGATTGGCCGGATTGTCGTACACCTCCTCCGGGGTGCCGACCTGCTCCACCCTCCCCGCGTTCATCACCACGATCCGGTCGGCCACTTCGAGAGCCTCCTCCTGGTCGTGGGTGACGAACACGCTCGTCACGTGGATCTCGTCATGGAGCCGTCTCAACCAGCGTCGCAGCTCCATGCGCACCTTTGCATCAAGGGCGCCGAACGGCTCGTCGAGGAGCAGAAGCTTCGGCTCCACCGCCAGGGCACGCGCCAGCGCCACCCGCTGACGCTGACCGCCGGAAAGATGGGCCGGGTAGCGGTCGGCCATCTGCTCCAGTTGTACGAGCCGCAGCAGGTCGTGCACCTTGACGCTGATGTCACTGTTCGAGGGGCGCTCGCTCCGCGGTTTCACCCGCAGCCCGAAGGCGATGTTTTCAAACACCGTCATGTGCCGGAAGAGCGCGTAATGCTGGAAGACGAACCCCACCTGGCGCTCCCGCACGTGGAGCTTCGTCGCCTCCGCGCCGCTAAAGAGGATCGTCCCCGAGTCCAGGGTCTCAAGTCCCGCGATGATGCGCAGAAGAGACGTCTTGCCGCATCCCGACGGCCCCAGGAGCGCCACGAGTTCTCCCGAGGGTATGTCGATGCTCACGTTTTTCAGTGCTTCAAAAGTGCCGAATTTCTTGCTTACGTCACGAATTTCGATGCCCATGTCGTTGCCCTTACTCGTTGGTTGGTGTGTTCCTCGCGGGTGACGCGCCGCGTCGACCCTACATCTCCCGCCGCATCTTCCATTCCGCCGCTGTCTTCACCAGCAGGGTCACGAGAGCGAGAAGTGCCAGAAGCGACGCCATGGCGAAGGCCGCCGCAAAGTTGTACTCGTTGTACAGTATCTCCACGTGGAGAGGAATGGTGTTGGTGGAGCCCCGCACGTGCCCGGAAACGACCGATACCGCGCCGAACTCCCCCATTGCCCGGGCATTGCAGAGGATGACGCTGTAGATGATCCCCCAGCGGATGTTGGGAAGCGTGACCCGGAAAAAGGTCTGCCAGCCGCTGGCGCCAAGGACGATTGCCGCCTCCTCTTCGTCTTTCCCCTGGGCTTCCATGAGGGGAATGAGCTCCCGTGCCACGAAGGGAAAGGTGACGAAGATGGTGGCCAGTACGATCCCCGGCACCGCGAAAATGATCTTGATGTCGTGAGCCTCAAGCCATGGCCCCAGCCACCCCTGAAGGCCAAAGAGCAGAACGTAGATGAGGCCCGATATGACGGGAGAGACTGAGAAGGGAAGATCGATGAGGGTGACGAGGAGATTTTTTCCCCTGAAGCTGAACTTGGCGATGGCCCACGATGCGGCCAGCCCGAAGACGAGGTTGAGGGGCACGCTGATGGCGGCGGTGATAACCGTCAGCTTGATGGCTGCCACGGCATCGGGTTCGCGGATCGATTCAAGGTAGACGCCCCACCCCTTTTCCAGTGCCTGGGCGAAGACCGCTGCCAACGGCACGAAGAGAAAAAGGGCCAGGAAAAGAAGGGCCATCGTGATGAGAAGCCACCGCACGGGCGCCGGCTCGTTGAGCCCCCTGCCGCGCCCTCCCCCTCGTGTTGTTTTTACTCCGGAAGAATGCATCTATCTCGTCCCTTCTCCTGCTTTTGTTGATCGACTGCTATTCACTAAAGCGCCTTCTCCACTTCTGGAGGAGATTTATGAAAAAGAGCATAACGAACGATACCGTCAACATGGTGGAGGCGATGGCCGTGGCACCCAC
>DATDMX010000357.1:0-2554 GCA_036518575.1 Geobacteraceae bacterium
AGGCGTGCACACAGGGGACCCTACTCGACGGAGCGAGACTCGTTGTCGAGCGGGTGGCGGCCCGGGCCCGTTGCGCCGAGTGCGGCGCGGAGTCTTCCCCCGGCTCCCATTTCGATTCCTGTCCGTCGTGCGGGGGGTATCATCTGCACCTCATCGCCGGCGAAGAAATGCGGGTAAAAGAACTGGAGGTTGAATAACATGTGCACCACGTGCGGCTGCGACGACCACGACCATCACGACCACCGACACGGCGACGGCCATCATCACCACGGCCATGACCACCACCATCACCACCATGACGGGGCCACCGAGGCGCCCAAGCGCGTGGCGGTGGAAACCGACATCCTCACCAAGAACAACCGTCTCGCCCGGGGCAACCGGGCACTCTTTGCCGCGACAGGTGTGTTCGCCCTCAACCTCGTGAGTTCCCCCGGCTCCGGCAAGACGACCAGTCTCGAACGGACCCTGCGGGACCTCATAGGAAGGGCCAGCTGCGCAGTCATCGAGGGTGACCAGCAGACCGACAACGATGCCGTGCGCATCGCCGCCACGGGCGTGCCGGTGAAACAGGTGAATACCGGCGCCGGCTGTCACCTCGACGCCCACATGGTGAGCCACGCGGTGGCGGACTTCGACCTCGACAACCTCGACATTCTCTTCATCGAAAACGTCGGCAATCTCGTCTGCCCCGCCTCCTTCGACCTGGGAGAGCACCACAAGGTGGCGGTTCTCTCCGTCACCGAAGGGGAGGACAAGCCCCTCAAGTATCCCCACATGTTCCGGGCGGCCGACGTCCTCCTCCTCAACAAGGTGGATCTTCTCCCCCACGTGGATTTCGACACCGAGCGCTGCCTGGACATGGCCCGCCGGGTCAACCCGGACATCACGGTCTTTGCCCTTTCGAGCAGGACCGGTGAAGGGATGGATGCCTGGTACGGCTGGCTCGCCGACCAGGTGAAGAAGCTCGGCGCGCAGGAGTAAGCAGGGAGGACCTGCCATCAGAAGAGTCAGAGTCGAAATCGAGGGGATCGTCCAGGGGGTGGGGTTTCGCCCCTTTGTCTACCGGCTGGCTGCCGAGCGGCGCCTTGCGGGGTGGGTGAAGAACACGCCGGCGGGGGTCGTTCTGGAGGCGGAAGGGGAGGCGGCGGCGGTCGCCGGCCTTCTGGAAAGCCTGGAGCGGGAAGCCCCGCCGCTGGCAGTGATTACAGGGGTCCACGCCAGTGACGTCCCCGTCGTCGGCGAGAGCGGCTTTGTCATCGCTCCAAGCGAGGGAGGGGAGAGCGGCGTGGAGATAGCCCCCGACGGCGACGTCTGTCCCGATTGCCTGCGGGAACTCTTCGACCCTGCCGACCGCCGCTACCGCTACCCGTTCATCAACTGCACCAACTGCGGACCGCGCTATTCCATCATCACCGGCATCCCCTACGACCGTCCCCTTACCACCATGGCGGGCTTCGCCATGTGCCCGGCCTGCCGCGTCGAGTACGAGGACCCGGGCAACCGCCGCTTCCATGCGCAGCCCAACGCCTGCCCCGCGTGCGGGCCGAGGCTGAGGCTCGTGGATGGCGCCGGCCGCAGCATTGACGGCGACCCGGTGGCCGCTGCCGTTGGCCTCTTGCGGGCGGGGAAGATCCTCGCCGTCAAGGGGGTCGGCGGCTACCACCTGGCGGTGGATGCCGGCAACGACGAGGCGGTGGTGGAGCTTCGGCGCCGAAAGGAACGCGACGAGAAGCCTTTTGCCCTCATGGCGTACGACCTTGCGGCCATCGGGCGCTTCGCCCTTGTGGACGACATGGCGGCACGCCTCCTCTCGGGCCCGGAGCGCCCCATTGTCCTTCTGAAGAAGGGGGAGGGAACGGCAATCGCCCCTGCCGTGGCGCCGGCAAACGGCTGGTTCGGGGTCATGCTCCCGTCGTCGCCCCTGCACCACTTGCTGCTGCGCGAGAGTTTCGCCGCCCTCGTCATGACGAGCGGCAATGTCTCCGACGAGCCCATTGCTTACCGCGATGACGAGGCCCGGGAGCGGCTGGCCAGGATTGCCGATTATTTCCTCGACCATGACCGGGAAATCCACACCCGCTGCGACGACTCGGTCATCCGCGTCTTCCGGGGCGAGCCCCTGTTTCTTCGCCGCTCCCGCGGTTACGTGCCGCGCGGCGTGCGCCTTCCCGCCGCCCAGCCGAGCGTTCTCGCTGTCGGCGCCGAGCTGAAGGCGACCATCTGCCTTACCCGCGGGGAACGGGGGTATCTCTCCCAGCACATCGGCGATCTCAAGAACGCGGCCACCCTCGCTTCCCTGGAGGAAAGTGCGCGCCACCTCCAACAGGTTCTCGACATCCGTCCCGCGGCGGTGGCCCACGATCTCCACCCCGACTACCTCTCCCGCGGGTTTGCCGAGGCCCTGGCCGGGATTCCCCTCGTGGGAGTGCAGCACCACCATGCCCACATGGCTTCCTGCATGGCCGAGCATGGCCTCGACGGGGAAGTGATCGGCGTCATCTTCGATGGCACCGGCTTTGGTACCGACGGCACCGTCTGGGGTGGCGAGTTTCTC
>DATDMX010000358.1:0-4761 GCA_036518575.1 Geobacteraceae bacterium
GAGGCACGCGCCTCATGTCGTCGTGGGCATCCATGTTCACGAGGACGGCATTCCTGATCCCCCTTTCGGCCCAGTGCTCGAGCGCTACTCGGTGGTCTTCGACGATGGCAACCTCGGCAAAGGATTGGCTCCCCAGAACTGGCCAACACCCTGCAGCCCCTCTTCTCGTTGTCAACGAGAAGAATAACACCGAGGACAAGACAAGAAAAATGAACACTGCTGCAGATCTTCCGCTCATGCCGGCTCCCGAGACACTAAACAATTAAACATAACTAATACTATATCCTGTGACGGATGCAAGCATGCATGCCCACACGTACGTACGAGCAGCAGCAACCACTTTCCGGCTTGCTTTTTCCTCATTAAATCAACATTGACAGCATACTGATTATTCGTATAATGACATATACCCACCAAGTGGAGGCACCATGATCGACATCGAAAAAAGCGTCGGCTTTCTCCTCGCCAAGGCGTACCAGCGTGCCTGTGCCCTCTTCAAGGAAGAGTTCGACCGCTACGACCTCACTCCCCAGCAGTTCGGCGTCCTCGCGTTCCTCTGGAGAGAGGACGGCCTTTCCCAGGCGGAGCTTTCAACAAGAAGCCAGATTGATCGCACCACTATCGGCGGCATTGTCGACCGTCTGGAGAAGGAGGGCCTCGTGAAGCGTCGCTCCCACCCGGAAGACCGACGGGCTTACCAGGTCTTCCTGAGCGCAAAGGGGAAATCACTGGAGGAAGAGCTGTGGCGCGTCGCAAAAGGGGTCCAGGAAAAGGTAACCGCGCCCCTGTCGGCAGCAGAACGGGAGACGTTCGTCAGGCTGCTGGAAAAACTTCGATACTGAGGTGAGAGTGATCATGAAAACAGCTTTGTTGGCGTTTGCGCTCCTCATCTTTGTCGCGGCAGGCTCCGCTTGCGGCGAGACGATTACTCTCGCCGAGGCCCTCAAGAAGGCAGAAGCAGCCAACCACGGCCTCAGGGTTTCCGCCTACGACGAGCGTCTGGCATCCGAGAATGTTCGTTTGAACCGCAGCGGCTACCTCCCCAAAGTGGATTTCCAGGCGGGATACACGGCGCAATTGGAGCCCCAGTCGATCACCCTTCCCACCGGCGGCTCGTTCGCCACCCAGGAGGCCGATTTCGCTTTTCTCAGCCTCGGGATTTATCAGACCCTCTACGATTTTGGCCGCACCGACGCCCGCTACTCGCGGGCTCAGGCGACACGCGAGGCAACACGCTTCGGGTATGAAGGCCAGAAGCAGGACACCTTTCTTCAGGTGGTAAGGGCCTATTTTCGCATTCTCCAGGGACAAAAACTCCTCCAGGCCGCGGCTGACGAGGTAAAACAAATGACCGACCACCTGCGGGTGGCACAGAACCTCTTCGACCAGGGCGTTGTCACCCGCAACGATCTGCTCCAGGCGGAGGTACGACTGGCGAGCAGCCGGCAGCGCCGCCTCGATGTGGCAAACAGCATGGAAAACGCCTGGCTGGGCCTCAACTATCTCACCGGCGATGATCCCACCTACCGGGGAGAACTCGTGGAGGGAACGAAAGTCGAGGTGAGCGGTCTCGATGCACCGGTGGAAGAAATCCTTGCCCGCAGGGCCGAGGTCAGGGCGCAGAAAAAGCTTCTGGAGGGAAGTGAACAGGACGTGGCAGAATCGAAAGGGGGATACTACCCCGAGCTCTTTGCCCGGGCGGGGCTCGATTACGTCCAGAATGACAAGGTAAAGGAGCAAACCATCATGGCCGCGACCATCGGCCTCAAGGTGAATCTGTTTGACGGCTTCGCCACCACATCGCGCTACCGCCAGGCCGTGGAGAACCGCTCCCGCGCCGGCGAGAGGCTGCGCCACGTAGAAGCTGACATTGCCCTCGAATACCGGAGCGCCGTCAACGATGCCAAGGTGGCAGCGGAACGGATCAGCGTCACCGAGTCGTCCATCAGGCAGGGTGAGGAAAACCTGCGTATCAACCGAGATCGCTATCTCGAACAAGTGGGAACCGCCACCGACGTGATCGATGCGCAGACACTTCTGACACAGATCAGGACCGAACACTACCAGGCGATGTTCGACTACGAAGTAGCCCTGGCGCGGGTGAAACGCGCCCGCGGCGAGCTGTACTGAGGAATGGCCATGGCTGAAGAGCGACAAACCACAACTTCCCCGTCCGACGCGCCTGACCCGGCCGTGACAGCGGGGAAAACCGGCGGCAGCAAGAAGAGGCGGGCAGGCATCATCCTCGCTGTGCTTCTCCTTGCGGGCGGAGTCGCAGGAGGCTACCTCTGGGTGCGAAGCAGAACCCACATCTCCACCGACGACGCCTTCATCGAAACGCACATCTATTCCATCTCTTCCCGGGGGCCCGGAACGGTGGCCAACGTGCTCGTCAGGGACAACCAGGACGTGAAAAAAGGGGATTTCCTCGTGGACCTCGACCCGAATGACTACCGGCTCCGCGTCAACAATGCTTCGGCCGAACTGGAGATGGCCCGCAACGAGACTTCCGGCGACTATGCCAAGGTGGAAGGGGCCAAGGCCAGCCTTGCCCTTGCCCGGGCAAAGCTTGACCAGGCAGAACTCGATCTGCAACGGGGACGAAATCTCTTCCAGAAAGAGGTGATACCGAAGGAGCAGCTTGACCGTCTTGAAACCGCCCGGCGCATGGCCGACTCCCAGGTGCGGGAAGCGGAAGAAAGCGTGCGCAAGGAGCAAGCGCTTGTCGGCAGCACCCCGGGAGGAGGGAGAGAGGCCCGCATACGCCAGAAACAGGCAAAGCTCGACGAGGCGGAATTGAATCTATCGTACGTAAAAGTGAGTGCCCCGGCCGATGGTTTCGTTACCCGTAAGGCGGTGGAACCGGGGAACAACGTGCAGGCCGGCCAGGCTCTCATGGCCCTCGTATCTCTCGAGGACGCGTGGGTGACGGCCAACTATAAGGAAAGTCAGCTTACCCATGTCCGGCCCGGACAGGAGGTCTCGTTCACGGTCGACACCTACCCCGGAAAGAAATTTCGCGGCACGGTTGAGAGCATCATGGCGGGCACCGGCGCAGCCTTCTCACTCCTGCCACCGGAAAACGCCACCGGCAACTACGTCAAAGTAGTGCAGCGGATACCCGTAAAAATCTCTATCGACAAGGGGAGCGACCCCGAGCACCTCCTGCGGGTGGGGATGAGCGTTGTCCCGACCATCGTTACGGAGAGAAGTTTCATCGACGCCCTCAAGGATCTCAACCCGTTCCGGTAAGCCTGCAGGGGCATTCCCATGAACAACGCGCCCAAGAACGTCAACAAGTGGCTCATCACCGTATCGGTCATGCTCCCGACGATCATGGAGATCATCGACACCTCGGTGGCCAACGTGGCCCTGCCCCACATGCAGGGGAGCCTCAATGCCGGGACCGATGAGGTCACGTGGGTCCTTACCTCCTACCTCGTCTCCAACGCCGTTATCCTTCCCATGACTGGCTGGCTCGCGCGGATGTTCGGACGAAAGCGCTTCCTCATCACCTGCATCATTCTCTTCACGCTTTCCTCGCTGCTGTGCGGCATGGCACCCAACCTGGGGGCGCTCATCTTCTTTCGCGTCCTTCAGGGTGCTGCCGGCGGGGCGCTGATTCCCATAAGCCAGGCGATCCTCATGGAAACGTTTCCGCCGCACCAGCAGGGGATGGCGATGGCAATCTTCGGTGTCGGTGCCATGTTCGGGCCCATCGTGGGCCCGGCTCTCGGTGGCTGGATCACCGACAACATGACCTGGCGCTGGATCTTCTACATCAATCTCCCTATCGGCATCATCGCCGCTGTCATGGCAACCTATTTCATCTTTGACCCTTCCTACCTGCAACGCACGGGAAAGCGCGCCCCCATCGACTACGCGGGCCTCTCCCTTCTCGTCGTGGGGCTGGGGGCTCTCCAAGTGGTGCTCGACAAGGGTCAGAAGGACGACTGGTTCAACTCTCCTTTCATTCTCGCCTTCTCCATCGTCTCCTTCGTGTGCCTCGTCCTGCTCGTGGTTGTCGAGCTCTACCAGGAACACCCGATCGTTAATCTGCGCCTCTTCCGAAACGTCTCCTTTGCCGCGGGAAACTTCGTCATTTTCATCGTCGGCTTCTGCCTCTACAGCTCCATCATGCTTATCCCGCTTTTTCTCCAGACCCTCATGGGATATACCGCCACCCAGGCCGACATGGTGCTGGCACCGGGCGGTGTCGCAACCCTCATCACCATGCCGTTCGTCGGTGCCATGATCCAGCGCTACGACGGCCGAAAAGTGGTGTTCGCCGGCCTCGTCATCGGCGCTTTCTCCATGTATCTCATGCGCGGCTTCACTCTGCAGGCATCCTACTGGGATTTCGTCTGGCCGCGGGTGATCCTCGGCTTCGGCCTCGCCATGATCTTCGTCCCCCTCACGACCGTCACGCTCTCCACCATCGAGAAGGTGGAAATGGGCAACGCCACCGGCATCTTCAACCTGCTGCGCAATATCGGCGGAAGTGTTGGTATCGCCGTAGCGGCCACGCTCCTCTCCCGCTTCAGCCAGTTCTACCAGAACTCCCTCGTGGGGCACGTAACGCCCTACAATGTCCAGGCGCAGCAGAAGATTGCCCTCCTCAAGAATGCTGCCCTTGCCCGCGGGCTCAATACCACTGCCGCCGAAAAGACGGCCCTTGCGACCCTCTACGGCATCGTGAGACGCCAGGCGGGCATCCTTGCCTACAACCGTATCTTCTGGGTGGTCGGTTTTGCCTTCCTC
>DATDMX010000359.1:0-2363 GCA_036518575.1 Geobacteraceae bacterium
CGGGCCTACGGGGGGCTCCTGGCCGCCGTTGCGGCAGGACTTCCTCTGGGGCTTCTCCTGGGAGGGTGGTTTCCCCGTCTTCAGGAGGCGTTGGAACCCCTTATGGAACTCTTCGGCCAGGCAAACCCGGTGATCCTGTTCCATATCGTCGTACTGTTCTTTGGTATCGGCACGGGCGCCCAGATCTTCATCATCGCCTGGCTCGGCATCTGGCCGGTGACCTTCAGCGCCATGAACGGCATCCGTACCGTCGATCCGCAGCTCCTCAAGGCGGCGCGCGCCATGGGCCTGGGACGGTGGCGTCTCTTCACCAGCGTGGTCCTGCCGTCCGCGGCTCCATCCATTATCACGGGTCTACGGCTGGCGGCGGGATATTCCTTCATTATGCTCATCGCCGCCGAGATGATGGGGACCTCCAAGGGGCTCGGCTACTTCATGGCAATAAGCCAGGAGCAGGCGGACGTGAAGGGGCTCGTTGCTGCGGCGCTTATCGTTACCCTCCTGGGAGTGGCGACCGATGCACTCCTCAAGGTGGCGGGTAAACGGGTGGTCGCCTGGGGTCATCGGGCCGCGGAGGGGTACTGATGAAACGTGCAGGGATCATCGCCATCGCTTTTCTGCTTCTGGCCACGGGAAACGCCCTAGCCAGGGCGCCGCGGGTCGGCGAGCCGGTCTCCCCTTTCCGGCTCGCCGACCTCGGCGGAAAGACCGTCGACACCGGTCAGTTGCGGGGGAAGACCGTGGTGATTTATTTCTGGAACGACAAGTGCGGTTGCAGCGAACAGCTCGTTCAGTTGCGGGACTTCGTCGTGGGCCGCAGGAAGCAGCCGTTCGTGTTTTTGACCGTGAACGAGGGGCAGGGGAGGGGCGTTGCCGAGGGGTTCGTCCGGGAGCACAACCTTCCCTATCAGGTGCTCCTGGACAACGATCTCGCGGTCGGGACAAAGCTTTTCGGCATCAAGGTCCTCCCGACGATATTCGTCATCGACAAAGGGGGCGTGCTGCGGGAAAAGATGATCGGCATCGTCAAATCAAAACGGCTGGAAACCATTATTGCGCGCTATCTCTGACGAGCAGAGAAGGAGGTATCTTGAATAAGTCCCTGACAGCGATTGTCGCTCTACTCGTCTTCCTGACGGCGAGCGCTTATGCCGGCAACCCGAAACCGCGCAAACCGGGCGCCGGCGACAAGTGCGCGGTTTGCGGCATGTTCGTCGCCAAGTACACCGATTTTGCTGCCCAGCTCCAGTTTCGGGACGGCACCGTCATGTTTTTCGACGGCCCGAAGGACCTCTTCACGTATTATCAGGGGCTTGCCCGGTCAAGCGCCGGAAGAAAACCCGGTGACGTGACGGCTGCCTTCGTGACCGGTTTTTATACCCTGACACCCATCGACGGTTTGAAGGCGTTCTACGTTACGGGGAGCAATGTCAACGGGCCCATGGGTCGCGAATTGGTCCCCTTTGCCACGGAGGCCGAGGCGCGGGAGTTCAGGAAGGACCACAAGGGAAAGGCGATCCTCCGTTTCCGTGACATCACCCCGGCCATTGTCAGAGAGCTGCAGTGACGGCTGTGCGGTCCTCCACGGTCTACCTGGGCGGGACGGGGGTGCTTCTCCTGGCGCTCTCACTCCTTTTGGGTCATGCCCGTTACGGGGCCGCGGCCGCTGCACCGCTCATTGAGCGCAAGGCCCGCCTTGTGCGCGACCTGGAACTGACCGATCTCTGCCTCTTCACCGAGGCGAGCTACACCCGCCATCTCTCCATGACCGACTTCACTACTCCTTTCCTGGATTCGCCCTTCGCATTCGAGCATTTCCCCACCGGAGCGCTTGCGGGGCCGCCGCCCCATCTCGTGAGGACCAATGTCACGGGCAATTGAGCGCCAGCGCCATATCATCGACTTCACCCTCTCGTCGCTTCTGCGGCGCAAAGGGAAGAACGGCGCGCTTCTCGCGGTCTACACCCTGATCGTCTTTCTTCTCGCCTCCATCATGTTCTTCACCTATGCTCTGAAGCGGGAGGCGGAGCTCGTGTTGCGCGACACGCCGGAGATCGTGGTTCAGCGCACCCTTACCGGCCGCAACCAGCCTGTTCCCGTCACCTATGCCGACAAGATCCGTGGGATCCGCGGCGTGATCTCGGCCCGCCCACGGCTCTGGGGGTACTACTACGACGCCAACTTCCTCGCCAACTATACCCTTGTGGTCCCCCGTGAGAACCCGCCCCCGCCGGGAACCATCGTCATCGGGAGCGGCATTTCGAGGATGCGCGAGGCATATCCGGGGGATACCATGGGTTTTACCGGTTTCGACGGCGCCCCCCTGGGGTTTACGGTGGCCTCTGTCATCTCCCCCGAGTCCC
>DATDMX010000360.1:0-7671 GCA_036518575.1 Geobacteraceae bacterium
CGCGGTTGTAGAGATTGGTCATCTGGTCCTTGACCACCATGAGCTTGAGCTCCCACTCCCGCTCCCTGATAACCCCCATGAGAAACGCGGCGATGATGGCAACCGTGGCGTTCATGATGGAGACCCAGAACCAGACAAGCATCCCGTAGACGAAATTGTGCTGGAGAGATGAATCGATGAGCGGCATCTTCACCGGTTGAATGACGTGATGGTATTCAGCGGTGAGAAGTGCTCCGTAGGTGAGCGCCCCCACTGCGCCGATGAACCAGGTGTCGGCCTTGCGCTCCAGGAGAAACGCCGCCTCCAGGGTGAGAATGAGATAGACGGTCCAGAACCAGCTCACGGCCCCGCCGCTGAAGTGGATGAGGATCGTGACGAAGAAGATGTCGAGCAGAATCTGGACGTGATTGACGAAGATGAAGTGGGAAAGCTCGCGGTAGAAGACCTGGTAGAACAAGTTGTAGATGACGACGGCGGCAAAGGAGCTCATGAGGACGAAAAACTGGGCCCCCTCCAGGGAGGAGCCGTTGCCGCTCAGGAAAAAGAAGCCACCGGCATAGATGCCGTAAATCGTCAGGAGGAGCAGCAGAATCCAGCGGCTCTTCACCACGAGGCGCACCCGCCCCTGGATATCCGCCAGCATCTCAAGTTCGCGGCTCGTGGGGTCACCGCGATAAATGCCGATCCGCATGACCAGATTCTTGAACCAGGGAGCCCCCTCGATCGGCTCGCGCTTTATGGTTTTTTCTTTCTCTGCCATCTTCATGATTGACTGTGCATTATGCACGTATCTCCAGCAGCATTCAACACTTTTTGCCCCTCGACGGGCGGAGGAGATTCCATGCGACTGCGTAAAAAAATCCTCGACTACGAGTACGAGGAAGTTCTCGACGTCAAGACCCGTGAACTCATCAGAGTCGGCTGTGCCGTGGCGGTCGGCTGCCCCACTTGACTGAAGAAACACTTCGCGGTCGCGAAGGAAGCTGGTGCTACGGAAGAAGAGCTCAAGGAAGCAATGGCCTACGGCATCATCGCCCCCAGCGGGCGTGCAAAAAACTTCGTCCTCAACATGGCGGAGGAGCTCGATATCTAAGGAGAAAGACCCCCGTGGCGCCAGGAGTCTGCCCTGCGCCACGGGGCGAAGCAGCATGTCACGACTTTTTTTCACTAATGTCCGCCGTGCCCCCGCCGCGAGGCGCGTCTCGATCCGCCGCACCGTCATGGGCCTCTCGCTTCCCGTCCTCCTCTCCTCCCTTTTGCAGCGGCTGGTGTCCATCGTCGACATTTTTCTCGTTGGTGGCATGGGAGCCGCGGCAATCGCCGCCACCGGCCTGGGGCAACTCCTCATTTTCGTGGTGATGACCGTCTTCTGGGGCCTTGCCACCGGCACGACCGTGGTAATTGCCCACCTCTGGGGAGGGGGCGAGCGCCGGGAAACGCAGCGGGCCGCCGGAACCGCCCTTTTCGCCTGCGGGGTCATGGCGGTGGCAGCCTCCCTCGTCGGCTCCCTCTTCGGGCGGGAAGTCGCCCTCTTCCTGGGCGCACGCGACGACGTCCTATTCCTCGCTGCCGGCTACATCAGACTCGTCTTCCTCTGGTTCGTCTTCACCGCCGGCCTCAACATCCTCTCCGCCATCATGCACGGCATCGGTAACACCCGCACACCTATGGAGGGAGTGATCCTCGTCAACGTCCTTCACGTGGTCATCGCCTATCCCCTCATCTACGGGAAATTCGGCCTTCCCCAGCTCGGCGTTACAGGGGCGGCGTACGCCATCAACGCCTCGGAGTGCTGCGGCTGCCTCTACCTCCTCGCCCAAGCCTGGCGCAAGGGGTATCTGTGCATGGCTCCCCCTGACCGGCGCCTCTTTCGCCGCATCTGGCGAGTCGGCTATCCGGTGGCGCTGGAGCGTGTTGCCCAGCAGTCGGGGCAGCTTTTCTATTCCAAATTCATCATCGGCTACGGCACCGCCGCCTACGCCGCGCACCAGATCGGCCTCTCCATAGAGTCCCTCTCCTTCATGCCCGGCGCGGGCATGGGAATTGCCGCCGCCACCCTCATGGGACAGGCGTTGGGCGCCCGCAAGATCAACCGCGCCCGCATGAGCCACCGCGAGGCCCTGCGGCTTGCCCTCATGGTCATGTCCGCCATGGCCCTCCTCTTTCTCCTGGTTCCAGCCCCCCTCATCTCCCTCTTCACCCACGACCCCGATGTCGTGGCCAAGGGGTGCGTCTTCCTGCGCATCGTGGCTTTCGCCCAGATTCCCCTTGCCCTCTCCTTCGTCTACGCCGGGAGCCTGCGCGGCACCGGGGACACCCACTACGTCTTTCTCGTCACGCTGGCCGCCATGTGGGGCATAAGGGTGCTTCTCTCCTATACGGCCGCAGAGCTCCTGCGACTCTCCCTTTACGCGGTCTGGGGAGTGTTCATCATTGACTGGCTTTTCCGCGCCACCGCCTTCGCCTGGCGCTATCGCAACCGCAACCTCAGCCGGGTGGTCGTCTGAAACTTCCCGGCAAATCGTATTTATTTTTCACTAAAAACCGTTTATAGTCGCCAAGGAGTGTCCCACATGGAATTTCGCATCTACTATGCCGATACCGACGCGGGAGGAGTTGTTTACCACGCCACCTACCTCAACTTCTTCGAACGGGGGAGGACCGAGTTTCTCCGCGACCGTGGCCTCTCCGTGGGCGAACTGCAGGACCGGGGGCTCATTTTTCCCGTTGTCAGGCTCGAGATCGACTACCGCGCACCCGCCCGCCTCGACGACCTCGTGCGGGTGGAGACCGAGGTCATCACCGTCGGCAAGACCTCCTTCACCCTGGGCCAGCAGGTGGTGCGGGCCATGGACGGCCAACCGCTCGCCGTGGGGAAAGTAACCCTCGTCTGCGTCGACGCAGGAATGAAGCCCAAGCGCCTGCCGGCCGAAATCCTCGGCGTCCTGGCCCAACCGTAGCAGGTTGTTGAAAAACGTTATGAGGAGGCCAGGATGCAAGGCGCACGTGAGCGAAAAAGCGAGGCGTACCCTTTGGTACGTTGAGTTTTTGAGCGAACGGCAACACCGCAGACTGGCCCCGCAGTAGTTTTTCAACAGCCTGATAGGTTCTCAACGGAAACGGGGAGAAGCAATGGCCGACACAGCATATGCTTACATCATCCCCTCCTCCCTCATTCTCGGCACGATAACCGGCTTCGTCATGCATCGCGCCGACTTCTGCCTTGCGGGGGCACTGCGTAACCTCTGCCTCTTTCGGGATGCCGCCCTGCTGCGCGCCACGGCGCTTCTCGTGGCAGCCGCCATGGCGCTCTTCGAAGCGGGCCGCCTGGCCGGCATCCTGCCCGGCCTCCCGTTTCCCCTTCTGGGTCCCGCGTCCCTCGCCACCGCGACAGGAGGAGCACTCTTCGGCGTCGGCATGGTGCTCGCCGGGGGATGCGTGGCAGGCTCCCTCTACCGCCTGGGAAGCGGCAGTTTTCTCAGCCTCCTCGCCGTGATGGGCCTCGTGGCCGGGAGCGCCCTTTACGCCGAGATCCACCCCTGGTGGCAGGTGCTCCAGCGCGAGACGACTCTCTTCGCTGACTCCCTCACCATCCCCCAGCTCGCGGGATGCGACCCGGCGTTCGTTACCGTCCCAACTCTCGTCGTTGGTAGCGTCTTCCTTTGCCGTTGGTGGCGGGCCGGGCTCTTCCACCGCCGCGCCCACGCCGAGGGCTACCTTCAGCCGTGGAAGGCGGCCCTCGTCCTTGCCGCCGTGAGCTTCGCCTCCACGCTTGTCGTGGGCATGCCACTCGGGATAGCCACGACCTATGCAAAAATTGGTGGCTACATCGAGGAGTTCCTCATGCCCGGGCACTTCGCCGGCCTTTCTTTCTTCCGCGCCATTCCCCTCGATTACCTCCCCCCCTTCGGCGGCTCGCGCCTTACCGGCGGACCGGGACCGGAGTTGGATGCCATCGCCGCCATCCAGTTTCCCCTCATAGCCGGGATCGTAGGCGGAGGAGCCGTTTCCGCTGTCCTCCTCGGTGAATTCGGCGCCTGGCGCCGCGCGCCGTGGCGCCAACAGGTATCGGCGCTGGCAGGGGGCATCATCATGGGGCTTGCTTCTCGTATGGCCTCCGGCTGCAATGTGTGGCACGTGCTGGGCGGGCTTCCCATACTCGCTCTGCAGAGCATCGTCTTCTGCCTCGCCCTTCTCCCGGGCGCCTGGGTCGGCAGCCGTATCCTCGTGAGGGCGGTCATCAGGACATGAACGGGAAGAGCAGGCCGCAGCCCTGCCAATCCCGCGCTAAGGAGGGAGCTATGAAACTCATGGAGTTCGACATCAGGGGACAGATCTGCCCTTCAACGCTTCTCATCGCCCTGAAGGAAATGAATCTCCACCGCGATGCCCTGAGAAGCGGGGAAGTGCAGCTCGCCTTCAAGACCGACAACCGCGACGCAACTATCACCATTCCCGATGCGGCGGCCAACATGGGCTACGGCGTGTCGGTGGAGAAGGAAGAAGGGTACTACGTCATCGTCATCGAGGCCGGCCAGTGAAAAGAGGTCCAGCCCACGATATCTCTCCACTCTGTCAGGAGCGACAGGCATGTCCATTGGCAAGAAGATAAAGGATCTTCTCGGCGGCGAGGGGGACGACGACACCGCCCGGCGGGAGCTTGAGAAGCTCGCCGCGAGCGAGAGGGCGGCCTTCACCTACATCCGGCGCAAGGTGAACCAGCTCCTTACCATCATGGGGACTTTGCCCCTCAGGCCGGAAGAGCTTTCCGACCAGACGCTGCTCGAACTCGACCCCATCGGCATCATCGCCGACTCCTTTGAGCAGGTCCTCGAACACCTCAACGAGACCAACGAAAAGCTGCGGTTTGCCGAGGAAGAGCTCCAGGCAATCATCGCCACGGCCGGCGTCGGCATCATTGTGGTGGACAGCAAGATGCGCATCCAGGCCTTCAACCTCAAGGCCAAGGAGCTCTTTTTCCGGGCAAGCAGTGACGTACGGGGAAAACCGTGCCATGTCGCGCTCTGCGGCTCCGACTCCCCCCCTCCCGAGTGTACCTTCGAGAAGGTCATGGCGACCCGCATCGGCATCCAGCTCACGAACTGGGTCTACAACGAACGCCACTACGACGTGGCCGGCACGCCCATCAAGAACAAGTACGGCGACATCACGAAGGTTGTGCTCATCTACACCGACATCACCGACCGCAAGCGGACCGAGGACACTCTGCGGGGCAACGAGGAGATGTATCGCACCATCTTCGACAACGCGAGCGACCTCATCCTGAGCCTTGCCCCCGACGGCTCCTTCCGCTATGCCAATCAGGCCTGGTGCCGGGCCCTGGGCTACCGCAGGGAGGAGATGGGGGACCTCGCTCTTCCCGACCTCATCCACCCTGACCACCGCGATGCCAGCCTCGCGTTCGTCGAACGGGTGCTCGCCGGCAAGAAGAATGGCCGTTTCGCCACCGTTTTCCTCTCTAAGCGAGGCGAGGCCCTTCCGCTCGAAGGCCATGTCAGCTGCAGCCTCGTGAACGATAGTCCGTCGTTGGTCTGCTTCATCCTGCACCCTCGCCGTGATCCATGACAGCGCCCCGCGTTTCCGTTCTCCTTCCCGTTCGCAACGAAGAGCGCTTTCTTCCTACCGCCCTCGCCTCCCTCTTCCGCCAGAGCTTAACCGACTGGGAGCTCGTGGCGGTGGACGACGGCTCCACCGACTCAACACCGGCAATCCTTGCGGCTGCGGCCGTTGATCGGCGCGTGCGCGTTCTCCCCTCGCCGGGCCGCGGCATCGTGGCGGCGCTCAACGCGGGGCTTGGCGTCTGCCGGGCGCCGCTCGTCGCCCGCATGGACGGCGACGACATCTGTCATCCCCGCCGCCTGGAGGCGCAGCTCGCCCACCTGAAAATGGACGACCAATGCGGTCTCGTGGCCTGCGCCACCCGCCACTTCCCCCGCCACCACCTGGGACGTGGCATGCTGGCCTATGAGGCTTGGCAGAACGCCCTTACGGAACACGAGGAAATCATGCGCGATCTTTTCGTCGAGTCTCCCTTCGCCCACCCGAGCGTCGTCTTCAGGAAGGAAGCGGTCGCGGCTGTGGGGGGATACCGCGAGATGGGGTGGGCCGAGGACTACGACCTGTGGCTTCGCCTGGCCGCTGCCGGAACCCGATTCGCCCGGCTCCCCGACGTCCTCTTCTTCTGGCGGGACCATCCGTTGCGCGCGACCCGCACCACGGCCCATTGCGCAGCACGGGCTTTCCGTGCCTGCAAGGTGCATCATCTACAGCAGGGCTTCTTGAAGGGAGTGCACGAGGTGACCCTTGCGGGGGCGGGCATCGAGGGGAGGGCGTGGCGGCAGGCGCTTCTTGCGGCGGGAATCGGCGTCTCCCTCTGGATCGACATCGATCCCCGCAAGGTCGGCCGTACCCTCCACGGGGCACCGGTCGTCCATCGCGACCCGTTTCCGCGGGTGCGGGGCAAGCTCCTCCTCACCGTAGGGGTGGGAAGCGCCCGCGCCGAGCTCAGGGAGTGGGCGAAGCGGGGGGGACTCGCGGAGGGGACGGATTTCCTCTGCGTCACCTGACTGGAGGGGCCCGGTCCGGTCAGAACTTGTGGCGCAGCGCGAGGTGAAGGGCTATGTCGGGGGAGGTGTCCACCACCACGTCCTCCGAGACGCCGATGTCGAGTGAGGTGCGGGGGGTGAAGCCGAGGGTGCCGCCCATGAGGAGCTGGCCGGCGCTGCTTCCCAGGGAACGGAGGTCGCTGTCCTGGTAGAAGGGGGTGTGCCCCGAGAACTCCACCTTGAAGCCGATCCACTCTGTGGGGCTCCAGCCGCAGCCAAGGGAGCCGAAGGCCACGAAGGGGCGCTGCTGGCCGCGCAGGATGTTCCCCGGGGTCATGTAGAGGCCGCCCCCCGAGACGAAGAGGGCTGCGTGCCCGATGGAAAGCTTGTAGTCGTCGCTGGCGGTGAGCCAGAGGGCGGTATCGGTGCTGCCGCTGCCGTGGAGATTGTTGCTGTCGCCGGTGGGGAGCTTGAGGCTTGCGCGCAGGGCGACCCCGCGGCTCCGCTCCCCTTCGGCGCGGTAGAGCTGGACCCCGCCGGAAAGCCGCACGTCGCCGAGGCCAAAGCCCGAGTCGTTCACGGCGAGAAGAGTGCGGCCGTCCCGCGCGTAGTCGTAGCGCAGACGATTGTGGGGCGCATCCTCCCTGCCGCCCTGGGGAAGGCCGAAGAAATCGTGCCAGCCGATGATGAAGTTGTCGAAGATGCCGCCTCCCTGCCCGGTGAAGGGGATGTCGATTCCCCCTTCCACCCCCTTGGCCAGCCCGAAGCGAAAGGCGAACGTCGTGCGGTAGCTCTCGCCGTCAAGGAGGAGCATTTCATGGGTATTCGCCTTCTCGACGAAACTGTTGGCGATGTCCAGCGCCACCACCCCCTCCTTCTCCCCCTTTGACAGCACAAAGGCGCTCCCGGCGGCCGGAAGGCCGAATATCTGCACGAGCGGGCTCTGGTTCTGGGTGTAGAAGGGGGTTATCTCCACGCACCGTGCCGGTGAGGCGAGCAGAAGAACGGCGAGTACGAGGCCCGCGAGGGCGAGGGGCGGGCGAACGAAACGACGGGTAAGGTGGCAACGGCTCATGGCTGGCTTCTTTCACAGCGGTGGTAGGCC
>DATDMX010000361.1:0-2660 GCA_036518575.1 Geobacteraceae bacterium
CGGCGCAGAGACTAGCCAGGCCGAAGACGCCGAGAAAGCCAAAAATCCCCCGCCAGCCGGTGATGAGAAGAAGCTGCCCCCCCGCGATGGGGGCGAGGATCGGTGCCGCCCCCATGACGAGCATGAGGAGGGAGAACATGCGCGCCGCCTCGGCGGTGTCGTAGAGGTCGCGCACCACGGCCCGTGATATCACCATGCCGGCGCCTCCCCCCACCGCCATCACCACCCGCCAGAAGAGAAGTCCCTCCCCCGTGTGCACGCAGGCGCAGCCGACGGCCGACGCCACGTAGAGCGCAAGCCCGAGAAGGAGCGGCGTACGTCGCCCCCACCGGTCGGCCAGTGGACCGTAGAAGAGCTGCCCCGCGGCCGAGCCGAAGAGGAAGGCCGAGATGGAGAGCTGGACCGTGCCGAGGGGCACCCCCAGGTCCCGGGCCATCTGGGGGAAGGCGGGAAGATACATGTCGATGGACATGGCGCTTAAAGCGGTGAGGGCGCCGAGGATGAGCACGAGCCGCGCCAGGTGGCTGCGGGACATGTCGGAAGGCCGGAAGGCCGGAGCGGTTACGGTTATTTCCATGAGTGTTCTTTTCTGCCGCGAATCTGCATGTGCCTCTCTCTACCCCGTAACCCTTCCCACCCGCAGGTGGAGCGGCCACGTGATCTTCTTCGTCCGGGAAGGCTCACCCCATGCGGCGACGAGCTTTGCCCCCACCACCTCCAGAGGGTTACGGCCATGCACGCGGGTGTCCTCCTTGACCGCCGACCAAGTGCCGAGATAGCCCACCAGGTGATCGAGGGTCCATTCCGCCGCCATTTCGAAAGCGGGAGGAGAGAGTTCGGAAAAGGGGAAAGAGATCGTCTGGTACCCCTCGTCCACGTAGCGGCGCTCCCGCGGCCAGTAGGGTCCCACGATCTCGGTGTAGAAGTGGTCGATGACCTCGTCCAGCGCCCCTCCCCCCCGCAACTCGCCGTAAGTGATGGCGGCGATGACCGCCTGCGGCCGGGCGACCCGGCGCACCTCCCGGTAGAAGCGCTCGAAGTCGAACCAGTGCAGGGCCTGGGCGATGACGATGAGATCCACCGAGGCCGGCTCGATGCCGGATGCCTCGGCGGGAGCGACCCGGTACTCGACCCGCTCGTGGGGCATGGCGTGGTCGATCTGCTGGCGGCTCGCGTCCGTGGCGATGATGCGCCGGAAGTGGGGGGCAAGCCCCAGGGCCGCCTGGCCGTTGCCGCAGCCGCAGTCCCACGCCAGCTCACGGCCGGGGGATACGGATGCCAGCCAGTCAAAGAGCCCCTGCGGGTACGACGGACGAAATTGGGTATAGGCGGCGGCGTTACCGGAAAAGTGGTCCTTGAATGTCGTTTCGTCAGCCATGTATCTATCCTCTTTCGCGCTGGTTTTAACCACGGTAGCACTTGTCACACCATAAGAAAAATATATAATAATTATCGTTACGATAACAATTCAATATCGTAGAGGTAAGCGAGTGGATGTACGTCAATTGCGCTTTTTTACGGAGATAGCCCGCCTGAGCAACTTCACCAAGGCGGCCGAGGGGCTTCACGTGGCCCAGCCCGCGGTGAGCATGGCCATCAGGAAGCTGGAGGAGGAGCTGGAACTCGTCCTCTTCAATCGCCAGGACAAGAAGGTGTCGCTGACGGCAGAAGGAGAGATATTTCTGGCCCACGCCCGCCGGATCCTCGACGACATCAAGGCCGCCTCCCAGGAGATGGGCGAGCTGCGCGACCTGGGCAAGGGGGAAGTGCGCATCGGCATCCCCCCCATGATGAGCGCCTACTTTTTTCCCGACATCATCTGGGAGTTCAAGAAGCGCTACCCGAACCTGAGCCTCTCGGTGACGGGCGAGGGGGCCGCCCGCATCAAGAAGATGATCAGCCAGGGGGAGATCGACATGGGGGTCATCGCCGGGCGAACGATTTCCGACGACCTGGAGGTGCGCCACTTCCTGCGCGAGGAGGTGGTGGTCTGCGTCCCCCGCGGGCATCGGTTCGCCCGGCGAAAAGGGGTGACGCTCGGCGAGTTCGCCCGGGAGCCGCTCGTCTTCTTCAAGGAAGGGTACTACCTGCGGGAACTGATGGGAGATGTGCTCAAAGGAACGGGGGTGACCCCCGCCATCGTCTTCGAGACGAACATGTTCACGCTCGTGAAGTCGCTTGTGCGGGCCGGCATGGGCATTTCCACCTTTCTGCGCATGGTGGTCGCCGGTGACGACGAGCTGGTGGCCGTCCCCTTCGACCCGCCCCTCCATCTCGACCTCGTCATCGCCTGGAAACGGCACGCCTATCTGTCGCGGGCCAACCGCGCCTTCGTCGATTTTCTCCTGGAGCAACGTGGGCAGGCAGAAGAAAAGCCCGCCTGAGACGAAGAGGGCCATGAACAAAGCTGGAGCCGCCTTCATAGCAAGGCGGCTCCTTGAACGTCACAGACATTGCATGGCAGGCTACTTGGCCGCACATGAACCCGGCGGACAAACGCTGCACGTCGCCGAGGCGCACGCCTGGGCGTCCGTGAGGAACGTACCCGTGCAGATGCTTTCGTGCCCCGGGCTCGTGCCGAGGGTGGCGGTTGCCCCCGTGACCTTGATGGTCTCAGCGAAGCTGTACCGGCCGACGGAACTGCCGAGGTCGCCCGACGT
>DATDMX010000362.1:0-2221 GCA_036518575.1 Geobacteraceae bacterium
AGGCAAGCGACACCTACCGCTCCCTCGACCTGCGGCGCTTCTTCACCACGGCCGCCAACGGTCTGGAATACCTCCCGCTGCGCGACGTTTCCTTCGCCCTCGACTATCTCGTCTGGGGAATGGACCCGCGCGGTTTCCACCTGACGAACCTCGTCCTTTACCTTTTCAACATCTTCGCCGTTTATTACTTCGCCGCCACTGCCGCGCGCTTTCTCCGCCCGGCTGCGGAAAAGGGCGACGGAGATACACGCTTCGTAGCCTTCTGGTGCGCGGCCCTCTTTGCCGTCCACCCGCTCCACAGCCAGGTGGTAAGCTTCGTCACCTGCCGCAACACCCTCCTCTCGGGGCTCTTCACGTTCCTTGCCGCCGCTTGGTACCTGCGTTTCCTCACTGCCGAAGATGGGAGGCGGCACCTCTTCTACGCCGCCACCCTCGGCGCCTATGTCCTGGCGCTTTTTTCCAAGGGAACGAGCATCTTTCTCCCCCTTTTCTTCCTCCCGTGCGTCTTTTTGGGAGGGCGAAAGAAACTCACAGCCCTTATATCGCTTGCCCCCTTCGTCGGCCTTGCCGCCGGCGCTTCCTGGCTCTTCACCACCATCGCCCGGGATACCAACGTCATCGACGCCATACTCTCCCGCCATGGCGGTCTTGCGGCCATCCGGCTCCTTGAGGCCGTGCAGATTCCGTTCTTCTACCTGGGAAAGCTCGTCGTCCCCCTGGGACTTTCGGCCGACTACGACCCGCTCTTTGCCCACGCCCTTGCCACCCCGGCAGTGGCCGGCGCTCTCGTGGCCATCGTGGTCCTTGCCGCGGCCGCCGTGTACTTTGCACGCCGTCTCCCCGTCATTCCCTTTGCCCTTTGCTGGTACGCCGCTTCCCTTATCCCGGTCCTCCACCTCATACCCACCTCGACGACCGTCGCCGACCGCTACGCCTATCTCCCCTCCTTCGCCTTCTTCTTCCTCATCGCCTCGGGCGGGGCGATGGTGCGCCAGGTCTACCCGCGTCGAATCTGCGCGGTGGTTGCCGGCATCATCGGAGCAGGCTGGGCGTTCCTCGCCTTTGCCCACAACCGGGTCTGGCACGACGACGTCTCGCTCTGGGAACACACGGCACAGGTCTCGCCCCGCTCTCTCACAGCCCTCGACAACCTGGGATGGATCTACTTCACCCGGGGGGAGCTGGCGAAAGCAGGAAACTACTTCCAGCGGGCGCTCCTCATCGATCCGGGTGACCCGCTCTACGCCTTTTTCCAGGGGTATCTCGCCTTCGACCGGAAGGACTACGCCAAGGCCCTCACCTGCTTCAAGGACGCCTACGCCAAGAGAAACGATCTCATCGAGGCCATCTTCTACATCGGGCAAAGCTACGAGGCCATTGGCGACCGGAAGATGGCCAGCGAGTACTACCGCTACGTGCTCGGGAACAGCGCCCCGGAAGCTGTCGATTACCGGCGACTGGCCGCCGAGCGGCTGCAGCGCGTGGGAGGTGACCGCTGACCGCCCCTTTGCGGACCGAGAGGGACGCCCCCCGGCGCCTGAAGGGTAAAGACCTCCTGGCGATCATCGCCCTTGCCCTTTTTTTCATCGCCTGCGCCTACTACCGGGTGCTCGGCAACGGCTTCATCAGCTTCGACGACCCCGACTACATCACCGACAACGGCCTCGTCCAGCGGGGGTTCACCCCCGCAGCGCTTCGCTGGGCCTTCACCTCCTTCGATTACTGCAACTGGCATCCCCTCACCTGGCTCTCCCACATGCTCGACGTGAGGCTCTACTGGCTCGCCCCCGCCGGCCACCACCTGACGAACCTCCTTTTCCACGGTGCCAACACCGTCCTCCTCGCCACCTTTCTCCTGCGGGTGACCGGTGCCTTCTGGCGCAGCCTCGTCGTGGCGCTCCTCTTTGCCGTCCATCCCCTCCACGTGGAGTCGGTGGCCTGGGTGGCGGAGCGAAAAGACGTCCTGTGCGCCTTCTTCTGGTTTCTCGCGCTCCATGCCTACGCCTCCTATGCCCGGCGGCCCGCCGCGGGGCGCTACCTCCTCGCCCTCGCCGCCTTCGTCCTCGGGCTCATGGCCAAGCCGATGGTGGTGACCCTGCCCCTCGTTCTCCTTCTCCTCGACGTCTGGCCCCTGGAGCACCTCCGGCCCGGAGATGCACGCCCGGTCACCTCTCCGTGGCGCCTTGTGGCTGAAAAAATCCCGTTTCTCCTTTTTTCCGCC
>DATDMX010000363.1:0-3921 GCA_036518575.1 Geobacteraceae bacterium
ACACCGGTCCGGTGATATGGGTCTTCACCGGTTTGCCCTTGATATGGTAGCTTTGTCCCCCCTTGCCGCTGACGCTTACCGCCACCTTCTGATCGAACCAGATGCTCCGCACGAGGTTCTTGTTGGTCCGGGACGATTCCAGCAGTTCCAGGTAGAGGATGGTGCCATCGGTCCCCGGCTGGAGCGACTGCTTCACCACCGCATGGGGAAAACCGTTCGCATCGAGGGTGGCAAGTACTTTCGTGCTCTCTTTATCCTTGAGGAGATCGATGATCTCCTGTGTCAATTGTGTTGCCATGTCATGCCTCCACTAGGTTGTTGATTATCCATCCGGGTGCGTGATTTCGGCCAGATCGTCGCCGGCCCGCAGAAGCTTCGCTGAGGCGTAGCAGCGCTACGTCGAAGCGAGGATTCGAGGACACGGTGGCGAGATGGTCGGAAGACCGCGCCCGCCCCTACAAGAGCCGCGACAGGTCGGTATCCGGATGGTTGCCGCAGCGGCGATAGTCGTCGAAATCGACTCCGAGGTTGTACTTCACCCGCAGACCGTGGAGCCCCTTGGAGAGCCGCAGGTAGTAGTCGAGGGACGGGTTTTGCTGGTCGCGGAAGTAGGAACCGGGCCGCGGCACCCAGACGATGTAGACCGTGGTCACACCGTGCTCGGCCAGGTATTCCGCCTCGGAGAGCGTCGACTCCAGAGCGTCGGCCTCGCTCGTGAATCCTGACGGCTGGGCCAGTTCCACACCTCCCACGAGACCGGTGCCCACGTTCCCACGGCCGAAGATGTCCACTGCCCCGATGAGGCGCTGCTGCCACTCCCGGTAGCCGACGGCCTGGGCCTTGCCGGGGCAGATCCAGTTGAAGAGCCGCTCGCCCAGTACCTCGAGGTCGCTCGTGTAGCTGGTGAGACCGGTCTCCTCGTAGAGGCGGGCAAGCTGCTTCTCGTTGAACGCCGAGGCGATGAGCTGGCTCGGGAATTTCTTCGTTGTGAAGTTGTCGCCAATTGCCTGGAGGGTTTCGATGTAGTAGTCCACCTCCCGGTCGAAGATCGCCTCCCCTTTCAGGACGGAGCCGGCGGTGAGGCACATGCCGGTGAACCGGCCCGGCTCCTTGAGCGCCTCGCGGATGGTCTCGCTCACGTCCTCTGGTTTCAGCCGCGAGGGGACCCCGATCTCGTCCTTCTGCTGCTTGGTGTGATTCACGATGTCGCAGAAGCGGCACTCCTTCTTGTCGGCCCAGAAGTGACAGAAGCTCGACTGGAAAATGTTGAGCCGCTGGGGTCGGGCGCTGACGATGTGGCTCATGGGGATGCCCGAAGAGGTCTTCTTGTCGTAGTAACGGGGCTTGGGCCAGAGATCGACGTATTCCACCGGCTCACCACCGTCAACGAGCGCCAGGCGCCCATCCACCAGGTCGACGAGATAGGGGTCCTGCTCCAGGGGTGTGGGGTCGGTGAGAATGGAGGTGCCATCCCGCAGAATGAGGGATTCGGGGAGCGGCTTGATCTCCCCGTCCCGGGAGCCGAAGATATAGGGGCTGCGCATCTGCACCGTATCGTCCACCACGCTCAGCGCCCGTTCCGTGTAGTGCACGCCGCGCCGCTGGGCGTCGATCTTGAGAGCGATCAGACGCGGGACTTCGGGGTGCTGGGCCGCCGTCTCATCGAACGTCGGTTCTGCTGCTCTTTTTCTGTTCAGCGCCACTGACATGGGCTTCTCCTTTTAGGCAATATTTAACTCAAGCAGTTTTCCTGAACACCGCTGCCTGCAACGCTTCCGCCCGATCGGTGCGCTCCCACGGGAGATCGAGATCGGTGCGGCCGAAGTGGCCATAGGCGGCTGTCTGCCGGTAGATGGGACGACGAAGGTCCAACTGCTCGATGATCGCTGCCGGTCGCAGATCGAAGTGGGAGGATATGAGGGCGGCAAGTTCGTCGTTGGTGAACCGGCTCGTGCCGAAGCTTTCCACGAAGACCGAAACGGGCCGGGCCACGCCGATGGCATAGGCGATCTGCACCTCCAGCCTCCGGGCAAGTCCTGCCGCGACCACGTTCTTCGCCACATAGCGGGCCGCGTAGGCTCCTGAGCGGTCGACTTTCGTGGGATCCTTGCCCGAGAAGGCGCCGCCGCCGTGGCGGGCAAAACCTCCGTACGTGTCCACGATGATCTTGCGCCCGGTGAGCCCCGCATCGCCATGAGGACCACCCACCACGAACCGGCCGGTGGGGTTCACGAAGATGCGGGTGCGCTCGTCGAGAAGCGCCTCGGGAATGACCGGCCGGATGACGCCGGCAATGATGTCAGCTCGGATTTGCTCCAGGCTCGCTTCGGGACCGTGCTGGGCGGAGATGACCACCGTATCGACACGCACCGGCCGCTCCCCCTCGTATTCCACCGTCACCTGGCTTTTCCCGTCCGGCCGCAGATAACCGATCTCGCCGCTTTTACGCACTTCCGACAGGCGGCGGGAAAGCCCATGGGCGAACGCGATGGGAGTCGGCAGGTACTCAGGGGTCTCATCGGAAGCAAAACCGAACACCATCCCCTGGTCTCCGGCCCCGACCGAGTCGAGGTAGCCGTCATGGTCCTTGGCATGCCTGATCTCCAGTGCCTGGTTCACGCCCTGGGCGATATCGGCCGACTGCTGATCGAGGGAGACGAGTACGGCGCTGTGCTCGGCGTCGAGCCCGAACTCGGCACTCGTGTACCCCACCTCGGTAATGGTATCGCGTGCCACCCGAGCCGCGTTCACTTGCGCCTGCGCGGAGATCTCCCCGAAGAGAAGGACGAGACCGGTCGTGACACTCGTCTCGCAAGCCACACGGGCCTGAGGGTCCTGTCCCAGGTAGGCGTCCAGGACTGCATCCGAGATCTGGTCGGCTAATTTGTCGGGGTGCCCCTCGGTCACCGATTCCGACGTGAAGAGATAGCGTCTGTTTGCCATTGCTGTTTCTCCTTTCCCTGCGTGTTGTGGTGCCGTTAGTTAAAAAAAAGAGGCCAGGATGATCGTAGGGACGATGCATGCCTGGCCTCCGGTTTGTCCGGTCGGCCGCGGTTGCGCGCGACAGGGTTTTGGTTTAACGATTTTTATCTATTCAATCTATCTATTTGATAGACTTTATAGCAAAAGAAAATGCACAGGTCAAGATATTTTTTCTTAGATAATTGTTTCTATCAAAAGGTGGGGGTTCTCCGAATTAAATCCACCATTTGTGCGGTAGTAACCGGCCACAGTACTGCACTAAAAGTGGCGGAATGACGGCATAAGGGGTCCACGACGCATCACCATTACATAAAAAAAGGCCGGTCACAGACCGGCCACCGCAAAAAACTGCCACGAACCCGTTCAAGCGCGTCACCCCACTTGTGCGAGGGCCTGGTCCAGGTCGGCAATGATGTCGTCCACGTTTTCGATACCCACCGACAGCCGGATGAAATCCGCTGTCACACCCGTGGATAGCTGCTCTTCGGGTGACAACTGCTGGTGCGTCGTTGATGCCGGGTGGATCACGAGGGACTTCGCGTCACCGATGTTCGCCAGCAGGGAGTGCAGCTTCAGGGAGTTGATGAATTTCTTGCCGTCGTCGATGGTCCCACCCTTGATGCCGAAGCCAACGAGGGCACCGAAGAGACCACGCGTATGATATTTCTTCGTCACCTCGAAGGACGGGTGGTCCGACAGGGCGGGATAGTTAACCCAGCCGACTTTCGGATGCTGCTTAAGATACTGCGCCACCTTCAGGGCGTTTGTGCTGTGCCGCTCCAGCCGAAGGTGGAGCGTCTCCAGACCTTGGAGGAAGAGGAATGAATTGAATGGCGACAGGGCCGGGCCCACATCCCGCAGCAGTTGCACACGAACCTTGATGATGAACGCGATGTTACCGAGGGCTTGCCAGAAGTTGATGCCGTGGTAGGAGGGGTC
>DATDMX010000364.1:0-24791 GCA_036518575.1 Geobacteraceae bacterium
TCAAGTCGGCCCTGGCCGCCGAGGGGATGGTTGGCCCCAAGATGAACGCACCGGGCAGCATGGCGGAGGCGATCACCAAGGTCCTCCCGAGCCAGAAAGCGCCGACGGTCTCCCACCTCTTCAACTCGGATTGGGTTTCCATCGAGAGTATCCTCAACGAGAAGGAAGTCCGTTCCATCATCCCCCAGCTCCTGAAACTCGGAGCGGAGGGAATCGTGGAATACCCTCTCACCAAGATCATTTAGGGTGACCGGTAAGGACGACCGCCACATTTGATATGTATGGACAACAAGACGGGTTGTGCCTCAGTGAGCACAGCCCATCTTTTTTTGTCCCCGCACACCGATTTAAGGGCAAGACTTCCGCGTCCATTGTCCCTTGGTTCTTGCCCTGGTTCCCCTGTCATGATGTCAAGAGTGGTCTACCGCTGAATAAACGAGCGGCATGGTAAACAAAATCCTCACAAGAAGAAAAGGCATAATCGTCAACAGTATGGAGACAACATGAAAAGAATAATCATTGGACTTGCTCTCTCGTTACTGGCCGTTGCTGCCCGCGCAGACGACGGGATTAATTCCGACATCTATGTCAACAAGAAATTCAGCATCTCTCAAAACACAAGATTTGCGGTAATGCCTTTTGCTCTGACTGCTTCGTGGGCGCAAGCCCAAAACGAAGAAAGTACAAAGAAGAATGTTGAAGACAAAAACACCGACAAGTTTGAACTCAGCTTGCTCAATGCCGGAGTCAAGGTAATAGAGAGAAACAAGCTGGAACGGATCTTTTCCGAACAAACATTTTCCAAGACAGGCCTGACGGAAGCAGATTCGATAAAACTGGGGAAAATGCTGTCTGCAGATGTCGTTGTCTTGGGAACGATACCCATATGGACTTACTACGACAAAACACACAAAGGCTTTATTGAAATTCTCATCAAAGGTGTTGCTGTTGAAACAGGCGAGATCGTATTCAAGGTAATGTTCGATGCCAAGATCAACACGACCGACGATGACTTCAGATATGACATGGCACAGCTCGAAACAAAGTCATACAAGATGCTCGGCGAAAAGATAAAAGGCTTGGTGGAGAGGAACAAGTGATCTGCCGCTCTTGCGGCAAATCATGGTGTCGCCACAAAGTCGAAGGAGGAGATGTATCGTCATGGTGACAGTACTAATGCTTGCCTATCTCTTTGTCGGCCTTGTGGTCTATGCACTCACCGATACGAGAACCGTGGCGGGTGAGATAGAGTCGCGCAACCCGCTGGTGACCTTTGACGACGTCAACAAGTTCGTGACGGTGGTTGCCATAGCACTCTGGCCGTTGTGGCTTGCATACTATTTCCGCCGGAAGAAGTGAGAAGGTGCCATGCCGTGGCTTCCTGAAACAAAAAGGGGCGGGCTGCTTCCGGAACAAGCTGCCCGCCCCTTTTTCTGATGGACACGGCTTTAGTGGATTTTTTTAGGAAACTGCTTGGCAAGTCCACCAGCCAGCGCATCGGCTATGACGTACATGTGGTTTTTCATCTCATCCCACACCTTGGCCTCACCTGCGAAGTTTTTCTCAGCCAAAGCATCCAGCTGCGCCATGTGGTGACCACCATGGGCATAGAGCAGCGTCTTGAGCGTTTCCTTCGGCAGATACGGGTTGGCACCGCTCAAAAAGTCCGCGATTTCGTCGGCATTCTTGACCAGCTTGTCCTTTGCTGCCGCCTTGCCCGGAGTGTCACCGACGTAGGAAGCGATCATGTAGGCCTTAACCGCGCCGTAGTGGCCGGCCAGTAACCCGAACAGCTTGTCCGATGCCGCCTTGCCGTAGAACGGCTCGATAGAGGCGGCAATTGCCTTCGCATTTTCCACCACGTTGCCTTCAGCTATTGCCGCGGCTGCGCTGTCTCCGTATTTCGTCGTCAGGGCGACATTCCTCACCCAGAACACGTGGCCGATCCACAAATCGCGCAATGCGTCCTTCAAATCGGCCTGCTTGATCACATCTGTTGCCGTCTTGCCGGGAACTGCATGGGAGTGTTCAGCTGCATAGGTTGTCGTCCCAACCTGGGTCAAGCCTGCCACAGCCATGGTCAGCAAGATCAGAAGTGCTTTTCTCATGACTTATACCTCCCTTGTTACATCTTTGTCTTATTTCCATTATATCTCTTTCGGCGAAGGACCGAAGCAGAAGAATAGCCGGAGAGGGTCAACATATTTACCATCTCTAACCATACGCCGCATTTCCATAACATCAAGCGTCTGGCCCCCCCCCCAAAAAAAAAAACGGCGTCCCCGGGAATCGGGACGCCGCTTTTCGCGACACATGCTATGTGGTTGCCATTATTTCCTGACCGAAGCGATGGCCTCCGTTATGGCCTTTTTCGTAATCTGGTTATCGCCCACGAGAAGAATCTTCTTCTTCGTCTTGTCGTTGGCAACGACCACCGTCGGTGTAGAAGTGACACCAAAACCGCGGTAAATGGATTCGAAAAGCTTCACGCCGTTCATGACGTCCATAAAGTTCAGCTGCCGCAACTTCACGCCGGTGGAAGCAATTGCCGCCTGCACCTGGTCATTGGTCGGCGCCTTTGTCTTCAAGGCGAGAGCCGCAAGAGCAGTGCGCAGCGGGATATATTTCCCCTTCTCATACATGAGGAACTGAAGGTTGTAGGGCGTGAAGTTGGACGTTTCCGGGTGGATGGGGAAATCGACGAACGCGACCCGCGCCATGCCGGCGATCTCCGGATACATCTTCTCCATTTGAGGTTCGAGTGCCCGGCAGGCGGGACAGAACCAGTCGCTCACAAAGTAAACGGTCACGCCACTAGTGGTCTTGCCAAGATAGATGTCGTTGGCAGGCGCCGCCTCGGCTTCCTGCCGTACCCCCAAGATGGAAGCAGTGAGACCGACGACAACCACCATCGTCGCCAAAACCAGATACCTGCCGTAGCTCTTCATCGTACCTCCGTTGCGGGTCAAGTCGGTAACGACTCGATAGCTTGCCAGGGTCGCTCCCGTAAAAACGGTCGCCGCGATCCCGAGACATACCGGGCACCAGGCGCCGATGACATATTTCTGCAGCCAGATGAATCTCAACTCGGCGCCCGCCGCTGCCAACAGCACGAGCGACAGGAGCCACGATGCCGGGGCAAAGCGCCCACGAACGGCAAAAAGAACCGTCGTGAGAAGGAAAAAGCCGATGCCGAACCAGCCGAAATCCAGGCCAAAAATGGCGAATTTGGCCGTCTCCCTGCAGGCATCACTGCAGACATGGAGCGCCGACAACACCGACAGCACAAGGCCTGCGACTATGGCCAGGCCAAGAAGCACAATGCTGACGGCAAACGGTCGTCTATTTTCCTGGGGGAGTGTTTGCATGGCAACAACGGTGACAGGTCGCGAAGAAAAAAGTTACTTTTGCGCTGTCATTACCAAACTTATTGTAGCGGAAAAAACTTCGCAGGTAAAGAACGGATGCGGAATACCCGAGGGATTTCCTCAGAACTGGTTTTCGGGCCACATGCCGTGCTCGTAGCGCTTCACCCTGTTCCTGCCGGCTTCTTTAGCCTTGTAGAGCGCCACGTCGGAAAACTTGATCGCCTGCCAGAAGCTCTCGGTATCGCACGGGAACTCGCTCACGCCGAGACTGATGGTCTTGCTCACGACGGCTCCGTGGGGCACGTTTATATGGGCTTTTTCGACGCTCTCCCGGATTTTTTCCGCCACGAGCATGCCCTGACCCTCCTCGATGTCGATGAGCACGACGAGAAACTCCTCGCCGCCGAACCGGATGACGATGTCCGATTCACGAATGCTCTTTCTGACGATGAGCGAGGTTTCCTTGAGGACGACGTCGCCCGCGTTGTGCCCGTGGACGTCGTTGACCTGCTTGAAATAGTCCAGGTCGCACATGATGAGCCCGACGCTCTTGCCCCGGCGCCGGACACCGGCCACCATCTCCTCGGTGTGCTCCTGCAGGAACCGCCGATTGTGGAGACCTGTCAGGGGATCGATAAGGGCGGATTCACGCAGCGTTACCAGGAGCCGCTTGGCCTCGATCACCGACACCGATTCGTTGACGTATTGCTGCGCCCGAAAAATCCGCCGCTCCAGGTCGTCGAGCGCCGCGGCGTCGTCAGGACGCTCGAAACGCAACTGCACCACGCCGCCGGTGCTCCCTCCGATCATCATGGGTATGCAGACATGCTCTGTGCCTCGGGGGGCGACAAACTGGCGGCAAATCCCCGGATAGGCGGTGGAGGCTACCGTACGGCCGGTCTTCTTCGCCTTGCACAGGTCGCAGTTCTCCAGAATCTCCCTGCTGCACGCGAGCGTCTCCACCGCGGTGGAAACTGGGTGAACGGGCTTCATCCGGTTACGGCTGTTGGATATCTCGTAAATCACGTAATCGCTCAAGCCGTGCTGATCAGAGATGACTGCGCCGAGGCGGGCGTAGACGTCATCGACGTGCACTTCCTCTTCAATGACCTTCTTGAAGGTACTCATGCCGTGGATAGACTCCATGAGACCGTTGAATGCCGTGCACAGCACACCGATTTCATCCTTGGAGGCGATGGCGATCCTCTTCGACAAATCGAGATCACCCCGGTGGAGAGCCTGAATCTGGCCGATCATGTCATGCACGGGCCGAGCTATGGACCGGGATATCCAGAAGGTGAAGAGTGCCAGGAGGGCGGTCGCCATGAGAAGAACGCCCAATCCGGCGGCCAGGGCGTAATGGATGGACGTCTTGGTGCGGGCCGTATTGGCGGTATAGAGGTTCCCGATCTTGAGCGCATAGCCGTTGGACAGGGTAATGGCATGCTCCAGGGTCCGACGCAGCTCCCCGAGTTTCGGCTCGATGGCCGCGCCACTCCCCTGGTTCACGGCAGCAAGCTTGAGAGCGGACAGGGTGTCGAGTTGCTGGTTGGCCAAGGTGGTGAGATCGACAATTTCGGCCAGATAACGGTCGGCCTCCGACGCTCCGGCTACGGCAATGGAGAAAAAGCCTCCGCCTCGCCCCCCCTCGAGCAAAGCAACCTCGTGCTCTTCCCCCTTCAGCGAGCCGACCAACGTGGTGATGGCGTCGAGACAGCTGGACGATTTCTCCGCCTTCTTCATAACCTCCCCGGCATTCACCGCTCTGGCCAGTTCCGTACTGTCGATGATAATCCTCTGCAGGTTCGTGACGATTTCCTGGGTAGCGCGTTCCCTCGGGATCACCCTCTTGACGACGGTTTCCGACTTTCCCTCCAGGTCGTACATGGCGACGACAATAACGGCAAACATGGCCACAAACCAGAAAAGCACGCCGATGGCAAACAGGAGGAACTTCCTCCTGATGGGAAGGTCGGTGAACGTGATGAAATTCACGAGTCTTTCGATGGTTTGAGTCGTAGTACTACCGTTCTCCATGCTTACCCTCCGGAAAAAGAGACAGGCACCGCATCCGGTTTATTATAATAACTTAATAAAAAATCGCAATACCTCTTTTTTTAAGTCGCAGCCAGGCTGCGTTTATGAGGGAACCGCACGAAACGGGGTTCCCGTACCTTCCGGATCATACAATGGGTGGTAAGATTATTCGTAGCTGTCTCGTAATGGGGAGAGTTCCGGCGGACCGCCGGAGACAACGGACGAGGAGGAAACGATGATTATCGGCAAGCTTCCTTACAAATCGGATCTGTTGCGGGCACTGAACAAGATAGTGGCGGCTAAGGGAATCAAGGCAGGGGTCGTGCAGGTCATGGGGACGCTGGGAAGGGCACGGCTATCGTTCTACGACCAGAAGTTGCGAGCTTACAAGGAGGTGGATTTTGACACGTCACACGAAATTGTCTCGGGGATGGGAAACGTTTCCTGCCGGGACTCTTCCCCGTCCGTCCACCTGCACCTGGCCGTGGCAGACAGCGAAGGACGGGTCGTGGGTGGGCACTGCCTCGTGGGATGCCGGGTCTACGCGGTGGAGTTCGCCATCTGGCCGTTCAACGGCAAGGCGCCCCAGCGGGTCCCCGACCATGCCACGGGCCTTCTTCTCTGGTCGGAGGGCGTCTATGAGGAAAAAGAGTCTACGGCCACCGAGCGGCCGGGACTCGACACGGCGGAATAACGGCGCTCGAGGAGGGAAGGGGCAGTTTGCCGACAGGGCAATACCCGTCGCCCGGCGTTACCCCTTCATCTCTTCCCTGAGGCCCTCAACCACCGCCTTTACCTCGGCCACCATCTCGGCCGCCTGGGGTGATGTCTCCATTTTCAGGTAGAGCTCAAGGTACTTGATGGCCTCCTTGACGTGCTCCTGGTCCATGTAGAGGCTTCCCAGCGTGAGGTAGGGCAGCGTGAAATGGGGGTCGAGGCGTACTGCTTCGAGACACTCCTTCTCCGATTCGTCCACTTCCCCCAGGTCATAGTAAAGCTCACCCAGGTTGAAGTGGGCGGCCGCATCGTTGGGATCGATCTCGATTCCCTTGCGAAAGGCGGCGATCGCCTTGTCCCGCTCCCCGAGACCGTACCAGGCATCGCCCAGGGCGTTGTAGGCGAAGACGTTGCTCGGATCGATGTCGAGGGCCGTGGTATAGGCCTTGATTGCTTCTTCTGCCCTCTCCAGGCTGTTGTAGACGAGGCCCATGCTCACGTAGCCATCAGCATCCTTCGGATTCACGTCGACGACTTTCTTGTAAAGGTGGAGTGCCTCCTTGAGTTGCCCCTGTTCGTAATGGATGTCGCCCAGGGCGGTCAGGGCCTCCGCATCCTCGGGGGCAAGTTTGAGCCCCTCCTGATAGGCGGCGACGGCTCCCGCCATATCATCGGCACCGGCCAATGCCTCGCCGAGATAGAAGTGCCCCTCGGCGTTCTGGGGTTCAAGGGCGGTGCAGCGTTTGAACTCGGCTGCGGCCTTGGTATGGTCACCGGCTTCGAGAAATGCGATTCCCTGTGCCAGATGGTCATCGAAAGTCTTTTTCATGAGATCCTCCCGGGGTTTCCAACGTTGCCACACTATACCAGAAACAAAAATCGATTGCCATAGCTACTGAAGTGCTAAAAAGACTTAACAAATCATAGTCTTTTCTGCATAATGCGAACCAGCCATCCGGCCGGCCGGCAACGGCCACGTGTTTCAGCAGTTCACCTCACGGACAAAGGCGTCTTTCATGATCGATGAAATACCGGAAACCCTGGGGCTTCGAACGCTCGAAGACATCAGCGGCATCATCCTCCACTCCCACGACCTCCACGAAACCCTCGACAACATTGTCACGCTCGTCGCCCGCCGCATGGGGTCGGACGTCTGCTCCATCTATCTCCTCGAAGACGACGGCGAAACCCTGACACTGCAGGCGACAAAAGGCCTCTCCAGGACATCGGTCGGCAAGGTGACCATGAAGACCTCCGAAGGTCTCACCGGCCTCGTCATCGAGCAGCGCGGCGTGGTGAACATCGAGAACGCCCCCCTTCATCCCCGTTTCAAATACTTCCGCGAGGCCAAGGAGGAGCGTTTCCACTCCTTCCTCGGCATTCCTCTCTTCGAGCGCAAGGCCCCCATCGGTGTCATAGTCGTCCAGACCCGCGAAAAACGAACCTTTACCCCGGCCGAGATCAGCACGCTCTCCACCATCGCCTACCAAATATCGAGTATCGTGCTGAACGCGAAACTCCTCGACTCCATCAGCAAGAAGGAGGAGGAACGAGCCTGGTTCGAGCGCGAACTGGAACGGATGAAAGCCGAAGGTGTCATCCGGGACACGCGCGGAGAACGGACGCGCAGGCGCGGCAAGACCCCGGTCATGCTGGCGGGCACCGCCGGCTCGCCAGGGTTCGGCTGGGGTAAAGTCTATCTCCTCAACCAGCGGGGAAGCCGGGAAGGCAGCGGCCTGGAACAGGTTCTCCCCCGACCGGAGGAAAGGAAGCGGTTTCAGATCGCCCTTGAAAAGGCGAAGATACAGACCCTCTACATGGAGAAGCGAGTGGCCGACATCCTCTCCAAGGAGGACGCAGCCATCTTCCACACCCACCTGATGATCCTGGAGGACCGGGCCTTCATCAACCGGGTCCTCGACGCCATCGACAAGGACTACGGCACTACCCGAGCGGTCCGGGAAACGGTGAACTACTACGTGAACGCCTTCAACCGGATGGAGGATCCGTACCTGCGGGAAAGATCGGCGGACATGGAGGATATCGGCCGCCGCATCATCGACTGCCTCGACGGACACGAGCGCGGGCGTGGGCGACTCAGGGAAAAGCGCGTCATTGTCGCCGCCGACATTCTCCCCTCGGACATGGCCACCCTTGACCACGAAAAGATTCTCGGCATCATCACCGAAAAGGGTGACGTGAACTCCCACGCGGCCATAATGGCCAGGTCGCTCGGCATCCCGGCGGTGCTCGGCATCGACGGACTCATCAAACAGATGGCTCTGCGGGACGAAGTGATCATCGACGGCACCTCGGGGCACATCTATATCAACCCCGACGAGAGGGTGAAGGTGGAGTACGAGCGGCTGCAGCGCGACTACAGCCAGAAGCAGCGCGCCTGGGAGGAGTTGCGCGCCCTCCCCGCCGCCACGAGCGATGGCGTAAAGATCGCGCTGCGGGCCAACATCGGCCTTGTTTCCGATATTCGCGTGGCGCTCGCCAACGGTGCCGAGGGGGTCGGGCTTTACCGCACCGAATTCCCCTACATGACGCGCAAGTCCTTTCCCGACCGTTTCGAACAGTGTGCCATCTATCGCAAGATTCTCGAAGGGTTCGAAGGGCTGCCGGTGAACATCCGCACGCTCGACATCGGCGGCGACAAGGGATTACCCTACTTCGCCTACCCCAAGGAGGACAATCCCTTCATGGGGTGGCGCTCCATCCGTGTCTCGCTGGAACGGGAGGACATTTTTCGCGAGCAGCTGGCAGGGGTTCTCATGGCATCTCCCCACGGCCGGGCGAGCCTCATGTTCCCCATGGTCTCGGGCATCGAGGAGGTGCGGAAGGTGAAAACCATCCTCGCCGAGGTAAAGGACGAGCTTACCCGGGCCGGCCATCCCTTCGACCCCTGCATGCGTCTCGGCATCATGGTGGAGATTCCCGCCGCCGTCCAGACTGCCGAGATCCTCGTCCGCGAGGTGGATTACTTCAGCATCGGCACCAACGATCTCATCCAGTACACACTGGCGGCGGACCGCAACAACCCGAAGGTGAAGAAGTACTACGACCCCTACCACCCGGCGGTGCTCCACTCCATCCAGCGGGTTGCGGACGTGGCGCGCCGGGCCGGCAAGGGGGTATCCCTGTGCGGCGAGATGGCTGCCGAGCCGATGAACGCCATTCTCCTCATCGGCATGGGGATCACGGACTTCGGCCTGTCGGCCCCCTACATTCCGGTCATCAAGGAAGCGGTTCGCCGCGTCACCCTGGCGGAGGCGCAAGAGCTTGCCGCCCGCGCCCTGGCCATGGAGACTAGCGCCGAGGTGAGTGTACTTCTCCTCGAAACAGGCAAGAACCTGGGCATCTACCCCTGACGCACTCAAGGTGCATCCCGGCTGATTCTTGAAACAACAACGCCCCGCCTCCTAAAAGGAAGCGGGGCGTTTCTAGTTGCAGCATCCGGATTTACGCCGCATATGGACCTTTAGCTTGTGCCGCTAAGCCATGACGATGACGAGGTCCTCCTTCTCGACCTTCTCCCCTTCCTTGAACTTCACCTCGGCGATCGTGCCGTCTTCCTTCGCCTTGATGTTCGTCTCCATCTTCATGGCTTCGGTGACCAAGAGGACATCGCCCGCCTTGACGCCATCGCCCGCCTTGACGTTGAGCTTGAGCACCTTGCCCGGCATGGGTGCCCCCACGTGCTTTGCATTCCCCTTATCGGCCTTCTCCCGCGTCACTTCCTCGGTCACCACGGACTGGTCGCGCACGACCACGCTGCGGGTGTTACCGTTCACCTCGAAGTAGATGTGGCGGGTGCCATCGGGATGGACCTTGCCGATGGCGTTCAACTTTATGATGAGGGTCTTCCCCTCTTCGATGTCGATGGACGTCTCCTGCCCCGGTTCGAGTCCGTAGAAGAAGATGGGCGTCGGCACGACCGACGTGTCGGAAAACTCCTGACGGTGCTGGTCGAATTCAGGGTAGACGTGCGGGTAGAGGATATAGCTCATGAGGCTCTTATCGTCCACGCGGTGTCCCACCTTTGCTTCCACCTTGGCGCGCTCCTGTTCGAAGTCCACCGGTTCCAGGAGTTCACCGGGTCGGCAGCTTATAGGCTCCTCGCCCTTCAGGATGATGCGCTGGAGTTCCTTGGGGAATCCCTGGTAGGGCTGGCCGATCATCCCCTTGAAGAACCCGATCACCGACTCGGGAAAGGAGAGCTCGTCTCCCCTCGTATAGACGTCGTCCACATCCAGGTTGTTCTTCACGAGGAACATGGCCATGTCGCCCACCACCTTTGAGGAGGGGGTAACCTTGACGATGTCGCCGAAAAGAACATTCACCTTGTGGTACATCTCCTTGCACTCTTCCCAACGATCGATGAGCCCGAGCCCCGCCACCTGCGGCTTGTAGTTGGAGTACTGGCCACCGGGAATCTCGTGATGGTAAACCTCCGCAGTGCCGCTTTTCAGCCCCGACTCGAAAGGAGTGTAGTAGTCGCGCACCGTCTCCCAGTAGTTCGCCAGTTTCTGCAGCCCCTCTTCGTTCACCATCGGATCCCACTCGCTCCCCTTGAGGGCAGCCACGAGAGCGTTCAGGTTCGGCTGGGCTGTAAGGCCCGAAAGTGAGGAAAGAGCCGCGTCGACGATATCGACTCCCGCCTGGCAGGCCATGAGAAGGGTGGCATTGCCGTTAGACGAGGTGTCGTGGGTATGGAGGTGAACCGGGATACCGATGTTTTCCTTAAGGGCCTTGACGAGCTTGTAGGCGGCCATGGGTTTAAGGAGCCCGGCCATGTCCTTGATGGCGAGAATGTGTGCCCCCATCTGCTCCAGTTCCTTGGCAAGAGAGACGTAATAGTCGAGGGGATACTTGTCGCGCTTCGGATTGGTTATATCCCCGGTATAGCAGATGGACGCCTCGCAGATCTTGCCGTTCTTGCGTACCGCCTCCATGGCCACCTTCATCCCGGTGGTCCAGTTGAGGGAATCGAAGACGCGGAAGATGTCGACCCCGGACTGGGCCGCCTCCTCGACGAAGCGCTGAACCACGTTGTCAGGATAGTTGGTATACCCCACCGCGTTGGAGCCGCGCAGGAGCATCTGGAAGAGAACGTTGGGAATTGCCTCGGAGAGCTTGTGGAGCCTCTGCCACGGGCATTCCTTCAGGAAGCGCATGGAAACGTCGAACGTGGCCCCGCCCCAGCACTCCAGCGAAAAGAGGTCAGCTCCCAGATAGGACGTGGGTTCGGCAATCTTCAGGAGATCGTAGGACCTCACACGGGTGGCAAGGAGCGACTGGTGGGCGTCACGCATGGTGGTGTCGGTGAGCAGCAGCCTCTTCTGGTCGAGAATCCACTTGGAGAGCCCCTCTGCCCCCTTCGCCATGAAAATGTCTCTCGTCCCGGAGGGACGCGGCTGGGTGTAATCCACGGCGGGGACGTGCGCCTCCAGGAGGTCGGCTGACTTAAGGGGCTTGATGATGCCGGGTGAACCGTTGACCACCACATCGCCCAGGAACTTGAGCATCTTGGTCGCGCGGTCCTTCTTCTCGCTGATTTCGAGGAGTTCGGGATGTTTCTCGATGAAGGAGGTGTCACATTTTCCGGCGAGGAACACGCCATGCGTGACCACGTTCTCCAGGAAGCCGATGTTGGTCTTCACGCCCCGGACCCGGAACTCCTGCAGCGAACGGTTCATGATGTGGGCCGCCTCCGGGAAGGTAAGCCCCCAGGCGGTCACCTTCACGAGGAGCGAGTCGTAGTGGGGGGTGATATGGGCGCCCGTAAAGGCGTTCCCCGCGTCGAGCCGCACGCCGAAGCCGGCCGAGGAGCGGTAGGTCGTGATGACACCGAAGTCGGGAGCGAAGTTGTTAGCCGGATCCTCCGTGGTGATGCGGCACTGGATGGCGTAGCCGCGCATGTCGATGGCGGCCTGGGAGGGTATGTTGATGGCCGGGTCGGAAAGCTTCTTCCCTTCCGCCACGAGGATCTGCGCCTGCACGAGGTTCCGGCCGGTGATCGCCTCGGTGACTGTGTGCTCCACCTGGATGCGGGGGTTCATCTCGATGAAATAGAAGCTCCCCTCCTCGTCGAGGAGGAACTCGACCGTGCCGGCGTTGCGGTAATTCACCTGGCCGGCAATCTTGAGAGCCGCCGTGCAGAGCTCTTCACGCGTTTTCTGGGGAAGCGAGAGAGAGGGGGCGAACTCCACCACCTTCTGGTGGCGGCGCTGGATGGAGCAGTCACGCTCGTAGAAGTGGACGAGGTTGCCGTGGTTGTCGCCCAGCACCTGTACCTCGATATGCTTCGGATTTTCGATATAACGCTCGAGAAAGACCGCCGGGTTGCCGAAAGCGGCCTTGGCTTCACTCCTGGCGCTCGCTAACCCCTCGACGAGTTCCTTCTTGTTGCGCGCAACCCTCATGCCGCGCCCTCCGCCACCGGCTGCCGCCTTGATGATGATGGGGTAGCCGTATTCCTTGGCGAAAATAAGGGCTTCTTCTTCCTTGTCGATCGGGTCCTCGGTCCCGGGAACCACCGGCACACCGGCGGCTACGGCCGCCTTGCGCCCCGCAACCTTGTCCCCCAGTGCGCGCTGCATCTCCGCCGTAGGTCCGATGAACACGATACCCGCAGCCTCGCATTTTTCGGCGAACTCGGCGTTTTCTGCCAGGAATCCATAACCGGGGTGGATCGCGTCCACATCATGGTGCTTGGCCAGGGCGATGATCTCGTCGATACCGAGATAGGCATCGATGGGACTTTTCCCGGCTCCCACCAGATACGCCTCATCCGCCTTGTAGCGGTGCAGGGAGAGTTTGTCCTCTTCGGAATAGATGGCAACCGTACTGATCCCCAATTCGGTGCAGGCCCGGAAGATGCGGATTGCTATCTCCCCCCGGTTGGCCGCCATGATCTTCCTGAATCTTCTCTTTTCCATCAACATCCTCCGCAGCAGTTTTTATGCAAAATAAAACGTTTACAATACCGGTAAAAACTTTAGTTTCACTAAAATTATTTAGCAATTTTGGATAGTTACACACTTTACACAGGTCTGGCCATGAAAACAAATTCGGTTTTTATTGTCAACCATAAAATCTCGTTATAGGCAGTCCATGCCTGAAGCATTTCTCATACAACATCAGGGTTTGCTAAAAAAAGAAATAATGCTATCATCCTCTGGTCACTTTATCCGGCCGAAAGCCGGACATTACACATTTGCCCTTGGAGTGCGGTCAGCAGGCCGCCACAGGAAAAAAAGGCAAAAGGAGTGCAGTAATGAAGCTACTTACACGACACCTCTTCCCCACCACCGCCCTTCTTGCCCTGGCTCTCTCGGCGGGCGTTGCCGCCGGGGGAGAAAAGGACGGAAGTGCAGCGGCACCAGCGGAGAAGAAAGCCGTCGCCACTAACCCGGTTGCCGCCACGACGTCCCCGAGCGAACCCCTCGCGCGGGTAAACGGCACCGTGATCACCAGAGGCGAAGTCGAGCGCACGATCAAGGCCATCCTTACCCAGAACAAGCAGACCCAGCAACTGCCGCCGGAAGCCATGAAGCAGGCAGAGGAAGCCACTCTGGAAAACCTCATCTCCGCCGAACTTCTCTATCAGGCCGGATCAAAACTGGAAGTGAAGGACCTGGACAAGCAACTGGAGGCGAAGCTCACCCAGAGCAAGTCACGCTTTGCGTCTACGGCCGAATACGAAAAGGCGTTGCAGACCGTGGGCCTCTCCGAAAAAGAGCTGACCGAGTTCACTCGCAAGGACATCATCATCAACAATCTCGTGCTCAAAGAAATCGCGCCCAAGATCACCATCGCCGATGAGGAAGCGAAAAAATTCTACGACGATAACATCGACCGCTTCAAGCAGCCTGAAACCGTCAAGGCAAGCCATATCCTGATCGGCGTCGACCCGAAGGCCACCCCGGAAGAAAAGCAAAAGGCCAAGGAGAAAGCCGAAGCCATCCTGAAGAAGGTCAAGGCGGGTGAGGACTTCGCTGCCCTCGCCAAAAAGGAATCCACCTGCCCGAGCAGTGCCCAGGGAGGGGACCTCGGCTTCTTCGCCAAGGGACAGATGGTAGCTCCCTTCGAAAAGGCCGCTTTTGCCCTCAAGCCAGGCGAGATCAGCGATGTGGTGGAAACCCAGTTCGGCTATCACGTCATCAAGGTGACGGACAAGAAGAGCGGCGAGGCCGTCAAGTTCGACGATGCCAAGGATAAGATCAAGGATTACCTGAAGGGACAGAAGATTCAGAAGGCTGTGGGCGACTATATCGTTACCCTGAGAGGTAATGCCAAGGTGGAAAAGCTTCTGAAATAGAGATCAGCAGCCGACAGAATGCTCATACCAGATGAAAGGCCGGATGGCAAAGCCACCGGCCTTTTCTTTTGCCCCCTCCTCAGCCGGTCACCAACAGGAGGGAGACAATTAACAGGAGGTGTGAGGGATCAGTCTGCCATTCGTTGCTGCCCGCTCGTATTCAGCAGGGGTATTGAGGTTCACGAATGCCGTGCCGTTCGGGTCATGTAGGGAAATTTCATCCACCCCGACATAACGAACCTTCACAGCCGGATAGAACATTCGGATTCTGAAATCACGGGCCTTCAGGAGGGTCTTCATGGGGGGAAGACAGCTTTTGCGGTAGACGGCAAAGAGCGGTTCAAGACCGTTCGCAGTGAGGGGGACGGTGACATCGTTTCCTTCGGACGCCGCGCAAAGATAACGGACAAGGGGGGCGCTGGGAAAGGGGATGTCGCAGGGAGCTACGAAAATGCGGTCGGTCGTGGCCCGCTGGATACCGGTAAAGAGCCCTCCCAGGGCGCTCCCGGGGTGGATGTCGGGATAAATAGGCAGATGACAGATGAAACGGTCATCACTGTCGCCGACGAGGATCACGGCGTCGAAATTATCCTCCAAAACCCGCAACATGCGCTCGTACAGCGGCACCCCGCCGATTTTCAGAAACGCTTTGTCCCTTCCCATGCGGCGACTCTTGCCGCCGACGAGGAGCACGCCCGTTATGTCCGCGCAGCCGGTCATGGCCCTCGTCCCCGTCCATAACCGTGAGCCCGGGCAATGTAGTCCAGGTGGAGTGTCGCAAGGTCCTCGACCGACAGCATTTCCACGGGGGTTGGATCGAAGGCCGCAATGACCTTCAGGTAGCCCTTGCAGAGTTCGCAGGCATCCAGGCGCATCTCCTCGTGCCGGCCTTCCACATACATGCAGTGCCGGGTGGCGTGGTCCGAGTTGCCGCAGCGCACGCACGCAAGCCTTTCGAACCGCCAGTCCGCCCCGCACTGGCTGCACCGCAGGTGCCTCGCCTGGCCGTTTCCCCGCAGTTCGCCCATGGTCGCCGCTGCACCGCACACGAAGCAGAAGCCTCGGTCCCACTGGATTCCTGCCATCAAGGGAGCCAACTGCCGTTGCCAAGCCCGGAGCGCAGGTTTGCAGGCAGTCCGGGCAAGCAGGATGAGCAACTGGGCATCGAGCCCCAACTCCTGCGCCAGAGACTCTGCAGTGCTATCCTTTCCCGCGGCGGCATGCATGACGAGCGTGGCGGGATCGAGTTTCCCCTCGGCTATTGCCGTCCTGATTGCCTCCGCGGCGGCAGACTGGCCGGCTACGCCGCTGGCAGCGACACCCCTGGCCAGCCGAAGCATCAGCCCCCGCACCGCGTCCCCGTCCAGTTCCAGGTCAAGCCCCGGGAGGAGCGGCACCCTCCGTGCCAGCCTTGCCCGCGCTTCGTCGGGCGTGATCGGCGGGGGCGAAACACGAAGGTCGGCATCGCGGACCAGGGGGAGAATCGCCCCGTAGAGCCGGGCAGCCTCCCCCAGCTCAGGATGATCGTGCGTCACCGCGTTGAGGCGATTCAGAAGCGGATCTGTTATATCTTCCGTCATAAGACCCCGCGAATGGTTGCGGCCGTTACACCTGGCCTGCCTGAATGAGGGCGATCCTGAGAAGTGCCCCTCCGAAAAGAATAAGGACGGCGGGAAGCATTATCGTGGTCATCCCTCCTCCCTCCGTATGGCGGCCCTTCCAGGCCAGCCCGAGCGGCACCAGAATACCGGCCACTATCGTCCCACCCCAGAACATGAAGCCCCAGAAACCGGTGACGAGGGGCACGGCATACCGTCCGGCAAGAACCAGCGCCGCAGCGATAAGGAGAAGCTCTGTCACCAGCGCCAGTCTGTCAAAGAACTCCAGCCGCCTGAATACCTCCCCCGCGGCCCTCTTTCGCCATAGCATCAGGAGTGCAATGGCGGCCGCCCCGGTAGAGGCCCCTGAGGCCACGAAGAGCGGACCGAGGAGCGGGGCGGTGGCGGCCCATAGCGGGCGGGCAGTGACGTTCAGGAGCACCCCCGTGTAGCCGGCGATGAAGACCCCCGTAACCGAGCCGAGGGCTGCATACGTCTTGCGCGGGATACGGTTGTAGAAACGGGCAAAGGGGGCGAAGCGAAGCCGGCCGTCGGCCACAAGGTTGTCCAAAAAAGAGAGGAGACAAAGAAGGCCGAAAAGAAGGAGCGCCCATGATCCGACGGAAAGGGGAGACTGGAGGTTAATATAGGGAATACCCTCCTTCGGGGAAAAGAAAAGATGCCAGAAGCGCTCGGGGCGTCCGAGATCGGCAATGAGGAAAATGGGGGTTGGCAGCAGGAACGGTAATGCCACGAAGAAAGCATCCCGGCTCAACTCATGCAACTTCGCACCACCGAAAAGCTCTGCCATGGCACCGATGAAATAGGCCCCGGCCGCTGTCCCGCCGACGAAGAAATAGATGGCGACAAAATACCACGCCCATTCCGGCGCCAGTGTTTCAGGGTTCATGATGCACCTCCTCGGCCTCCCGGTCGCCGCGCTCCCTGAAACTTGCCAGGGCTGCAACGCCCACCCCCACCAGGGCAAGGACGGTGGCGGCTGATGAGACCGGGAGCCGCTGCTGCGGCACCACCGGCCTTTCCGGCTGACCGTACACCGAAGGTTTGTCGGCAAAGAGATAGAAGACATTTAACCCGCCCGCCTCTGTATAGCCGTAGATATTCGCTCCGGTCATACCCAGCCCCCTGAGTTGCGCCAGACGGGCATCGGCCCGCTTCTTCAGCGCCGTAACATCGCCAAAACTGATGGACCCCGTGGGACAGGCCTTGGCGCACGCCGTGCCGAGACCGTTGTGAATGCGATCGTTGCACAGAGTGCATTTGCGGGCGGTCCCGCTCTTCTCGCTGAAGGCTATCACGCCGAAGGGGCATGAAGGAACGCAGTACTTGCAACCGATGCAGACATCCTGCTGCACGACCACATTCCCGAGGTCGGTGCGGATGATGGCGCCAGTGGGGCAGGCGTTGAGGCAGCCGGCGTCATTACAGTGTTTGCACGAATCGCTCGAAAAGAGCCAGCGCCCGGCCGTACGCTTTTCGTCAAACTGCTCGATGAAACGCACATGGCGCCAGTCTGTGGCACTCAAGGCCCCGGTATTGTCGTAGGAGTTGCCGGTAAAGTTGACAGCCACAGGATAGGGCTTCCCGGTCACTTGCCCGAAGTGTTTCGGCTCCGGAGCCAAGCCGTTCCACTCCTTGCACGCCACCTGGCATGCCTTGCAGCCGGTGCAGATGGTGGTGTCCACAAACATACCCTTTGCCATTACGCCCCGCCTCCTTTCCTGCCGGCCCTGACGTTACAGGTGAAGACCTTCCCCTCGTGGATCGTGACGTTGGGGTCGGCCACCAGCGCGCTCAGCTCGTTCACCACGTCGCCACTGGCATAACCGAGCCATCCCCAGTGCCAGGGGAGGCCGATCTCGTGCACCGTCTTGCCGTTCACCACGAAGGGGGTCATGCGCCTGGTCACCAGCGCCCGGGCCTGGATCTGGCCCCGGGCCGTCATTATGGTCATATACTCGGCGTTCCTGATCCCCTTTTCGGCCGCGAGCTCGGGGGAAATCTCGCAGAAAGGCTCGGGCATCAGTTCCGCCAGCCAGGCGACCGAACGGCTCGACTGCCCGCCGCAATGGTGCTCGGTCAGGCGGTAGGTCGAAACCACAATCGGGTAGTTCGGATCGGCGACGCCGTGGTATGGATTGCCGGCGATCTTCCAGACCTTGGCCACCGGGTTTGACTGCTGTTTGTAGAGGAGGTTCGCCACAGGGGACTCATAAGGCTCGTAATGCGTCGGAAGCGGGCCGTCCGCGAGACCTGCCGGCGCAAAGAGCCAAGCCTTGCCGTCGGGACGCATGATGAAGGGATCGTCCCCGCCGAGCCAGTCGAAGCCAATGCCGTTGTCCCTGCCGCTGGATCCCGGTGCCTTGGTCGGCATAAAGTCGATGCCTTCGCCGGAGGGGCAGACCCATTTGCCGGCAACCTGATCCCACCAGACGAACTTCTTCTTCTCAGACCAAGGGCGGCCGGCCGGGTCTGCCGAGGCCCGGTTGTACATGATGTGACGGTTGGCAGGCCAGGCAAACCCCCAGTTGGGGGAAATCCATTCATCCCCCTTGCGGGAGGCGGCCCGGTTCACGCCCTCCTCAGGGATGACGCCGGTGTAGATCCATGCGCCGCAGACGGTCGAGCCGTCCTCCTTCAGGTTGGCGAAAGTGGGAAGAGGTTTCCGGTCCTCCCAGGTGTACCCGTTTATCTCCTTGAGCACCTTGTAGGCCGACGGTTCGTCCTTGATGCGAAACCTCGCCACTTCGGCGATGTCAGGGTCGTAATTCCAGAGAAGGTTGCGCAGCGCCCAGTCACGGTCGTTCGCGGAGTTCCTGTAGATCTCCTTGAGCCGTCGGCCCAGGTGCCAGGTGAACCAGAGGTCGCTGCGGGCATCGTCGGGGGGGTCGGCGGCTTTTTCGTGCTGCTGCAGGAGGCGCTGGGTATTGGTGAATGACCCCTCCATCTCGGCCACCACTGCCGCGGGGAGGAAGAAGACTTCGGTCCTGATATCGGCCGTCTTCAGCTCGCCCGATCTTATCTCAGGAGAGTTGCGCCAGAAGGCGGCGGTCTCGGTTTCAAAAAAATCGCGCACAACCATCCACTCCAGCTTCGCCAGGGCTTTTCGCTGGAAGCGGGCGTTCTGCCCGCCTACCGCGGGATTCTGCCCCATGACGAAGAGTCCCTTGATCCTCCCTCCCATCATGTCCACCATCATGGGAAGATGGGAGTGGTCTCCGGTAATTTTGGGATGAAAGTCGTAGCCGTAATCATTGTCAGCGGTAGCGGCGTCGCCGAACTGGGCCTTGAAGTACGAGACGGCAAACTTGGGGTAGTTCCCCCAGTAGCTCGTGGCGAGCGGCGCCGCTTCGGTGAGGATGAAATCCTTGAGAGTGTCGTGAGCCTTGCGGGCGTCCGGCATGTTCAGGTAACCGGGTAGCGAGTGGTAGAGGGTGGAGATGTCAGTCGACCCCTGGATGGTGGAATGTCCGCGCAGGGCCAGCACGCCCCCGCCGGGACGGCCGATGTTCCCGAGAAGAGCCTGGAGCACCCCGGCGGTGCGGATAATCTGCACCCCAACGGTGTGCTGGGTCCAGCCGACGGCGTAAACGATGTTGGCGGTGCGGTCGCGCCCCGAATTGTTGAGAAGCGTCTCGGCCACGCGGAGGAATTTTTCCTTCGGGCAACCGCAGACCTTTTCCACCATTTCCGGAGTGTAGCGGCCGTAGTGTTTCTTCACTAACTGGAAGACGCAGAGCGGGTCCGTCAGGGTGGAATCGGTCCTGGGCCGCCCCGGCACCCGCTGCAGGAGGAGGTCGGTGAACGGCCCCACACCGGAAGGGGCCGGCCCGGGCGCGGGCTGGCGCTGGTACGCCCAACTGGCGTTGGAGTAGGCCGTGCCGTCTGCCGCAAGGCCGGAAAAGACACCGTCCAGGTCCTCGGTGTCCCGGAAGTCGGGGGTGACCAGGGTGGCCGCGTTCGTGTAGTTGACCACGTACTCCCGGAAGAAGGGATCGCTGTTCCATCGTTTGCTGTTGATGACATGGTTGATGATGGCGCCGAGGAAGAGAATGTCGGTGCCGGCACGAATCGGCACATGAAGGTCGCACATGGCGGAGGTGCGGGTAAAGCGCGGATCCACGTGCATGAGGACCGCGCCGTGGTCGGTCTTTGCTTTGAGGGGCCAGCGGAAGGCCACTGGGTGGCACTCCGCCATGTTTGAGCCCATAATCATGACTGCGTCGGAATGGACCAGATCGCGTGGAAATGTGGTGGAACCGCCTCTACCGAACGAGACCCCCAGACCGGGGACCGTGGAGGAGTGTCAGATCCGGGCCTGATTCTCCAGGTAGACCACCCCCAGGGCATGCATCAGTTTCTGATGGGCGTAGTTCCATTCGTTATCGATGGTGGCGCCACCGAGAGAGGCTATGGCGTATGTGTTCATCACCCGCCTGGTGACGGTCCCTCCCTTGCCGTCAGGCATCTCCCGGGACTCGTTGAAGTTGGCGTCACGGGTCTTTTGTGTCAACTCGGCGATCCGGTTCATGGCCCAGTCGAGGGGCTTCTCCTCCCACCGGTCGCTACCCGGAGCACGGTACTTGACCCTGGTCCAGCGAATGTCGCTGGCACCCAGTTGCCAGGTGGCAGCCCCCTTTGGGCAGAGGGTTCCCAGATTGATGGGGGAGTCGGGGTTCCCCTGGATGTCGAGGATCTTGCCGATGTCATCGACCATGACGATCTGGCCGCAGCCGACCGAACAGTAGGGGCAGACGCTGGGAACCTCTCTCCCGCTCTTGATCGGCACCTTACCGGCCGCAGCCCGGGCAGCGCTCACGTTCAGGCCGAAGCCGGCCACTTCCGCGGCCACGGTCGTACCGATGGCACTGGAAGAAATTTTCAGAAACTGTCGGCGGGTTACTTTCATAAGCTACCTCCGTACAGCGATTTCCCATCAGTGACGTGCTAAACAAACTACCACAACTTTTTCCGACTGCAATTCGGGAGAAATCAATGATTCAACACTGGGGCCGGTCAGCCCCCGTATCCCCTGCCCTCCCCCCTAAAATGCTCAAAAACGCGAAAGGCCGGATGACAATCACCCGGCCTTTCGCGTTTGCGGCATTTCGTTTTTCTCTAGCTGAACACCTCAGCACTGAAGGTGTAGATATCAGCTCCTTCCCGCCAGTCATCCTTGCCGAGCCCGGCCTTCATGCTCGTTTGGGCAAGGAAGGTATCCCGATCCCACCCCTGCTCCACCGCCACCTGGGGGAGAAGGACCCCACGGGAGAAATTCTTCTCCAGGTAGATGCCGTGAACGCCGACCGTTATCTCCTCCACAGATTCCACCTTCTGCAGGGGAGAAAGGACCGATATCTCCAGGTCGAACTTGGCAAGGTCGTCCTTTTTCATGGGATAGAAACGCGGATCTTTGGTGGCGGCTGCAACCGCCATCTCCTGAACGAGTTGGACCAAAGGCTTGTCAGAGACAAAGTTACCGATGCAGCCACGCAGCACACCGTCAATCTTGATACAGACAAAGCATCCCCGCTTTCCCGTGAGGCCGGTGGACGACGCTTCGCGGGGGAGGATGCAGCCGCTGTTGATGTAGGTAACGACGGCCTCGCGGGCGATCTCGATCAATTCCTCTTTTTCGGCGGAAGTGAGTTCCTTTTCCACGGGTGAAAACCTCCTCCAGATATTGCCAATCTTTAGGCAATGTACTATAGTTGGGCGAAACTTAGCAAGGGCATTAAATAACCAAACCTGTAAAGGAGGCATCATGGCGAGACGGTATAGGGTGCTGGTCGGGGGAGAGTGGCTCGGAGACGACTGGCCGGGGATAGAGGTCATCAATCCTTACGACAATTCGGTCGTCGGGGTCGTGCCGGAGGCCTCTGCTGAAGTGGTGAACACGGCCATTGACGCCGCCCGCAAAGGATTCGCCGAGATGGCGCGACTCCCCGCGTACCGCCGCTCGGAAATCCTTGACCGCACCGCTGACGCCATCCTGCGTGACAAGGAGGAAATCGCCGCCATTATTGCTTCCGAGGCAGGAAAATCGTGGAAATTTGCCCTTGCCGAAGCCGAGCGCAGTGCCGAGACTTTCAGATTTGCCGCCCACGAGGCAAAGGCGGAGCATGGCGAACTGATACCGATGGACGCCTCGCCCGTGTCCGCCGGCCGCTTCGGCTATTACCAGCGCACCCCGATCGGCGTCATCGGCGCCATAACCCCGTTCAACTTCCCACTGAATCTCGTGGCCCACAAAGTGGCGCCGGCCATTGCGGCAGGCAATGCCGTCGTCCTGAAACCCGCCACCAAGACACCGCTCTCCTCCATCAAACTGGCCGAGTTGATGGCCGAGGCAGGTCTTCCGCCAGGGGCACTCAACGTCGTCATCGGCAGCGGCTCGACGGTGGGTAACCGCCTCGTTGAAGACGAGCGCCTCGCCATGATCACCTTCACCGGTAGCCCTCCCGTAGGCCGGCAGATCAAGTCCCGCTGCGGCCTGAAGAGAATAACCCTGGAACTGGGGTCCAACTCGCCCACCATCATCGATGAGGACGCCGATGTGGATGCGGCCGCAGCCAGGTGCGTCGTGGGAAGCTTTGCCAACTCCGGCCAGGTCTGCATCTCCGTACAGCGCATCTTCGTGCACCGGCGGCGCTACGACGAGTTCCTTGCCAAATTCGTCGAGGCCACCAGGAAGCTCAAGGTGGGAAATCCCCTCGACGAGACCTGCGATATCGGCCCGATGATCTCCCCGGCGGAACTCAAGCGGGCTGTCTCCTGGCTCGAGGAGGCCAAACAGTTGGGGGCACACGTGGCTACAGGCGGCGAGGTAATCGGCAACTGTCTTGTTCCGACCATTCTCACCGGTGTCACCCGCGACATGCAGGTCATGTGCTCCGAGGTGTTCGCCCCCGTCGTCTCCGTTATCCCCTGCGAGAGCTTCGATGAGGCGCTGGACATGGCCGACGATTCGGTCTACGGCCTCCAGGCCGGCGTGTACACGCGGGACATTGGCCGTGCCTTCAAGGCGATCCGGCGGCTCGACGTGGGAGGGGTCATCATCAACGACATTCCTACCTTCCGCGTGGACCACATGCCCTACGGCGGCAACAAGGAAAGCGGCCTCGGCAGGGAGGGGCTGCGTTATGCCATGGAAGAGATGACCAACATCAAACTGGTCTGCATCAACCTGTAGGCAGAGGGCCCGTGGACGCTGGTTTGCCGCGAAAACGCCCTGCCGATTTTCATGGAAACGGTGCGTTAAAAATATCTTGACATTTCAAAGAAAGATAGTATATTCCGCTTCTGTTGTGTACGTAAACCATGCGCCTTGCGCCGAAAATGGTAATCAAAAAAGAAAAGAGGTGATTTCGTCAATGAAAAAACTGATCTCGTTAGCTCTGTGCCTCGCCCTGGCCCTGGCCTTCACCGCTGGCTGCAAGCCGAAAGAAGAGGCCAAGCCGGTCGAAGCTCCGAAAGCGGCTGCTCCGGCTCCCGAGCAGAAGCCGATGTCTTCCGCCAAAGCCGCTCCGGCTGCTCCGGCTGCTGCCCCGGCTGCTCCGGCCGAGAAGAAGTAATTTCTCAGTTCCCGCTTTTTTCGGAACAAGAAATAGCCTACAGAATTATTTCTGTAGGCTATTTTCATTTTGCGGCGAGAAAATAGCCTTGACAATCCGTCCCGGCAAATGATACATGAAACGGTCATTCAAAAACAGTTTGGAGGAACCATGGAAAGAACGTTTGCGATCATCAAGCCCGACGCGGTAGAGCGCAACATCACGGGCAAGGTAGTGGACAAAATCGAGACCGCCGGCTTCAAGATTGTCGGCATGAAGAAGATCTTCCTCTCCAAGGCTCAGGCCGAAGGCTTCTATTACGTCCACAAAGAGCGCCCCTTCTTCAACGACCTCTGCACCTTCATGTCGAGGAATCCGGTGGTTGTCCTCGTTCTCGAGAAGGAAAACGCCATTGCCGCGTGGCGCGATCTCATGGGGGCGACGAATCCTGCCAACGCCACTGCCGGCACCATTCGGAAAGAATTCGGCGTCAGCATCGAAGAGAACACCGTCCACGGCTCCGACTCCCCCGAATCGGCCGCCTTCGAAATCCCGTACTTCTTCAACCAGCTGGAACTGGTGTAGAGATACGCACAGGAGCTGTTCGCAAGCCCTTCCCTGGAAGGGCTTTTTTATATTGTGAGTATGGACAAAGTAGACCTCAAAAATTTACCCCTCGAAGAGCTTGAAGCCTTCATCCTCGGCTGTGGCAAGGAACGCTTTCGTGCCAAGCAGATCTTCAAATGGATCTATCAGCAGGAAGTGCGCGACTTTTCCGCGATGACGAACCTTTCCAAGGAGTTTCGCGAACTGATGACAGAGCGTGCCATGGTGAGCGATCTCGTCCCGGAGGTCGTGGAAACCGGCCGCGACGGCACCCGCAAGTATCTCTTCCGCCTGGCCGATGGCCTGTGCGTGGAGTCGGTTCTCATTCCCGACGAAGGGAGAAACACCCTCTGCATTTCCAGCCAGGTAGGGTGCGCCATGGGCTGCCGCTTCTGTCTCACCGGCACCTTTTCCCTGAGCCGAAATCTTACCGCCGCCGAGATCGTCAACCAGGTTTGCGCCGTGAGACGGGAGGCCGACATTCGCAACATCGTCTTCATGGGGATGGGCGAGCCTCTCCACAACATCGACAACGTGATCCGTGCCATTCGCATCCTTTACAGCG
>DATDMX010000365.1:0-4565 GCA_036518575.1 Geobacteraceae bacterium
GAGAGGTGGAGCATGCGGCTAGTACTGATTCTTGCAGCGTTATTGATTGTCACGAACCTTGCGGGAGCTGAGGATGGTCAGGTAACCAAAATGGCACGAGATGCAAAGTTTCAATCGTGCCTGTCAACAGTCGCCGAGCTGGACAAATTCTTCGGCGAGGGGATCAGCTACGGCAACTGGTCGGTATGGTCGAAAGAATCCGTCGACAAACAAGTCTTTAATACCAGCATGGAACTTTCGTTCAGCGATGGCACCCATCTCATCGATTTCACCGTGGCGCCAACTGCAGACGGCAACTGCAGCTATACCTACACGCGCACGTGGTATTCCCCCAAGAGCTGCCTTGCAACCTCCAAGGAGGCGTTTCTGAAGGATGCCGAATACAAGACAGAGCTGAACAAAGTGGTTGCCCTGTTCACGAAAGGCCCGTCGAAGATCCTGCTGTTGCCGGCCGACACCGGCTGCGTCGTCCAGAAAAAAGAGGTGGGCTTCGCCGTGGACAAACAGGCGAGCAAGTAATATCAACATCAGCACACGAACCAAGGACCCCGAAAAATGTTCGAAGAACTTAAGCCCCATGAAAAGGAACTGGTCGGCATGTGGCTCGACCTTGGAGTGAAGGTGACGGGTGACGCCGTATACGACCGTGTGGTCTGGCTCACCTCCACCCGCCTCGAAAAACTCGCTGAGAATGAAGCGGAATTGGCGGAGCTTTACCGGGACCCTCGGGACGGACGTCTCTGGGAAAAGCTGCTCCCCTTCCCCGAAGGCCCACCGACTCTGCGTCTCATCTCCCGTGAAGCCGCCGTTCAAAAATTCCACGTCACCCCTTGATGAACCATTCCACCGTAAAGGAGACGAGCACAGCATGGGAGAAGCACGAGAACTCATCGCCGCTTTACGTGAATTGAACCGGACGCCCGACCGAAGCGTTGCCCGCTTTGCATCCTCGCTTGTGGGAATGTTCGGCTCAAACAACATGTTTGAGCTCTTCCTCTTCGATGTGGACGCTGCGCTCGAAGCCGGGAGCGCTTCGGATACGCTGAAGCGCCGGGCTCGTAACCTCGTGCACACGTTCATCCCCCAGGTGGCGGGTTACAACGGGATAAGAGATCTGCGAGCACTCAAGGTCACGGCGGAGAAGCTGCGTGCAATACACACCGACTCTCCCGAAAGCAGACGCGAGGGAGTGGAGACCATTCTTTCCGCCCTCTTGCAGATTCTTGATGAGGTCATCAAGCTCGGCTGAACTCGTCCATCACCCCATACGAAGAGGGGCGGCCCTTAGTTGCTTCTCTTCGCCTCTTACTCGCCATCCGGCTCTCCGCAGGAACGCAGCTGGCTCCCCTTAACCACTCGACGGATTGAAATCCCCCCCTCCGGTGATAGACTCGGGGGCAGGACACGTGCCTCCTTCGTGCTGCACGGAGGCACGTGGTCAGTGCACGGCATTTTCGGCTAGCTGCCAGTCGGCCGTTGCAAACAGAAAAGGGAGGAAGAAGCCATGAAACGACTCCCCGCTGCCACGATGCTCATTTCGCTCGCCACCATTCTTATCATGTCAGTCCCGGCAAACGCGCACGCCCAGGAAGGCGAACCGCAGGCGGGACCGGCATCCCCTCCCTCGCCCCCCATAGCGCAGCAGCTTGTTCGTGAAGGAGACTTTGCCATCAAACTCCAGACAGCACTGGGGCTCGGGACATCGGAGGATGAAGTCGAGGCGGAGAGCACCTTGGGAAACGCAGGGATTGCTCCCCGCAACGGCTGGATCGCCGACTATCCGGTAACGCCCGATATTGTAGGTGAGCTGAGAAAATCGGTTGGCGATGCGGCAGAAGCAGGAACGATTGACGTCGACAGGGACGAAGCATTGAAAAAGCTCGACACCGTTTCCTCCGGCTTTAGCCTGGCAGTGAAACCGCATGTTGCCAGGACGAACGAGCCCCCCCCCGAGGGGACCGATAAGTATCCTGACTCTACGGTTATCAACAACTACTATTACGACCAGGGCCCGCCCGTGGTCACGTACTACGCGCCCCCTCCCGACTATTACTACCTCTACTCGTGGGTTGCCTATCCGTTTTGGTGCTACGGGTTCTGGTTCCCCGGCTTCTTCATTCTCCACGACTTCCACAGGACTGTTTTCGTGGGCCACAGGGTGGCGTTCGTATCGAATCATTTCAACGACATCCGGCGTCACCGGGTCTTCAGAATCGATCCCGTAACCAGATTCAACGGTCGGACGTTTGCGGGTATCGGGGTGTCAAACAGGAGGGGTTTTATCTCCACCGGGGTGCCCCGGGGAGATCGGAGAATATTTAACCGCAGTCATCGCTGGGGGGAGTCTGGCGGGAGGATGACATCACCTCCCATCAGCCGCGGTGGCAGGACCTTCGGACAACCACCCCGGGGCGGCAGGTCGTTCGCACCCTCGCCTCGTGGCGGAAGGATGTATGGAACACCGTCAGGAGGAGGCAGGATGGGTGCTCCTCCTGCCACGGGTGGCGGTTATCAGAGAAGGGGAATGGGTCGATAGTTTCACGGCATCGACCGTTCTTACCGTCGCCGCATTTTACGGAAAGCCGCACTTTCGTGCCTTCAATCTGTTCCTCACGAAAAAGGCCAGCCGATTCAGGGCTTGCCTGGCACTGGGAGAGCGGCCTCCGGGAGAAGACGGCAACGGTACCCCAAGGAAAGCACCCTGTCTGTGGCCGCACACCACACAGACAAACTCATGCACTCTTAACTCTCCGCCCAGTATCTCTTCCGCATCGAACTCCGTCGTCGCCTTTTCCTCGTGCCCCAGGAGCAAGGCGTCTCTCAACTTGTAGTCGGAAGCCAGGGCATAGCCATGAGCCTCTTCATCGACCACAACGCAGGGAAGACTCGATAAGTCGAGAAGGTAGCGTTGCGCGGTCCTTATGCTGACCCCCAGCTCTTCCGCCACCGTTCGCGAGTCTATCCTCTTGCGTTCGTTGAGAAGCTTGATGAGCTTTAGAGCCACATCGAGCTTGTTCACGTAGCACCCCCAATATTAAACTGTTTTTAATGATTTTATCACATTTCGACGACAGATTCTGTCGCAGACAACGTTTATTCTGTGAGAATCAAGCTAGAGGAGCTACCGATGGCCCCCGCGGACATTCTCCAGGACGATTGCCGAACAAGGTTTCTATGCGCTGACCTCTTCAACTGCCTGTCAGAGAGGGCACACCGTTGTCCCTTCGCCCTGCCGTTCGGCGATGGCTATTTCTGCAAGCATCCCAACCGGAAAGATTTCTCGAACAACGATTCCTCGAATACAAACGATGCAGGAACATGACGCTGCCCTCGTGGTGACGAGTGCCCCGCGACAACATCTGCCCCCGACCAGGGTGGTATGCATCTCCTTAATTAGTGACATGCTCGGCTAGATTGTGCTACGCTCCCTCCCACCCCGGACGCCATCTTTCAAAGCTCCGGGGATCACGGAGGGCCGATGGTCAACGTCATCCTGCTCATCGTCTGTTTTGCGGCCGGCATCCTTCTGCGCAGGACCGGCAGATTTCCCGAAAGTACACCGGCTGCCCTCAACGGTTTCATCATTCACGTATCCCTCCCCGCCCTGGCACTCCTCCACATCCATCGCCTCCGCCTGGACCCTTCTCTCCTCTACACCGCTGCCATGGCGTGGTGCCTCTTCGGGGCAGGCATCCTCTTTTTCCGCGTAGCCGGCCGAATCGCCGGTCTCTCCCGGCAGACTGTCGGGGCACTCATACTTGTCGGGGGACTCGGCAACACCTCCTTCGTCGGTCTCCCCATGATCGAGGCGTACTACGGCAAGGAGTTCCTCGGCGTAGGACTCCTTGCCGACCAGCTCGGCTCTTTCCTTGTCCTCTCAACTCTCGGCATCGTTACGGCCACGCTTTACTCCTCCGGTGACGTGTCGCCACGGCAGATGGCGAGAAAGATTCTTCTCTTCCCTCCGTTCCAGGCGCTCATCCTGGCCTTCCTCCTGATCCCCGTCCCGTTTCCCGACTGGCTTCCCGCTGTTCTCCAAAAACTTGGTGATACACTCACTCCGCTCGCTCTCGCCTCTGTTGGTTTCCAGTTGCGTTTGAGCAACATCCGCGGCGAACTCGCCCCGCTCGGCATCGGTCTTCTCTACAAACTCGTTCTCGGCCCGGCACTCCTGATGCTCGTCTTTGTGGGCATCCTCAGGGGGAGTGGCACCGTCATGCAGGTCACCCTCTTCGAGGCAGCCATGGCGCCCATGATCACCGCCGGCATCATCGCTGTCGACCACCGGCTCAACCCTCCCCTCGTTACCCTCATGCTGGGTATCGGCATTCCCGTATCATTTCTCACCCTCCCCGTCTGGTGGCGAATCCTGCAGGGAATCTAGTCACGCCCACGGAGGGCTGTCCGCCCCTCTTCCTCCTCCCCACGCCGTTGACAACAGGCACCGTGATGATACTGTTCACTACGCGCGAGGTACCATCCGACTCAAAAGGACAAAGGAGAATGCTTCCATGCGACACGGTATTGGCGTAACATTCTGCGCACTCGTGTTCAGCCTGTCCCTG
>DATDMX010000366.1:0-3174 GCA_036518575.1 Geobacteraceae bacterium
ATTGAACATGGCGGTGAGCGTTTCCAGAACATCGCTGCCAAAACGGCTCGTCACCGCCAGGATGGTCAGGATCCCGGCCAGTACGATTCCGATAACATAACCGCCAAGAAGAACTTTCAGCGAAACACCGATACGAGGCAAGAGCTCCCCGCTTGCAAATCCGGACGCCAAGGCGCGGCAGGTATCGGTGAAGGTCGGCACGAAGAGGGGGTTTTCGAGCCGGACCGCGTAGAGCTGCCAGATGCCGAGCAACAGAGCAAGCACAAGTCCTTTGCGAACGGCCCCCACATGCCACAGGCGTTCGAGAAGCGGCAGGGTCCGCTGTGCAGGCGTGCCCGTCCCAACAAGGGTTGTGGTCAGCACGTCGGTCTGCGCCGACAGCGGCACCGTAACGGTTTGTTCTTTCGACATGGCAAATACCTCAGATGGAGTACTCGATCGTGTCGGCATAGAGGAGATCCCGGATATACTCCTTGATCTCTCTCAGTTCTCCTTCGCTTTGAGCGCTCTCCGTGAGCGTCACCGGAATCTCGGCCCGTACCCGCCCCGGATGGGACGAGAGCATGACAATCCGGTTACCGAGGAGTACCGCCTCGGAGATGGAATGGGTAACGAACAGCATGGTAAAACCCGTATCGCGCCACAGATCGAGGAGTTCCTCCTGCATCTGCTGCCGTGTTATGGCATCGAGGGCGGCGAACGGCTCGTCCATGAGCACGATGTCGGGCTTCACCGCAAGACAACGAGCTATGGCCGCGCGCTGCTTCATGCCACCCGACAGCGTATGGGGATAGACATCGGCAAAGGCAGTGAGCTTTACCTTATGGAGGTAGTGCATGGCCTGCTCGTCGGCCTCGCTGGCCGCAAGGCGCCGTGTCACCATGAGAGAGAAGACGACGTTCTGTCGCACCGTCTTCCAGGGGAGGAGCTGGTCGAACTCCTGGAAGACCATGATCCTGTCAGAGCCCGGGGCGGTCACCTCTTTCCCACGCAAACTGATGGAACCTTCGGCCGGTTTGATGAAGCCACCCACGGCCTTGAGAAGCGTCGACTTGCCGCATCCGGACGGCCCCAGCAGGACTAGCCTGTCGCCGGGGAATACGCGAAAAGACACGTCCTGAGTTGCCGTGACGAGCCGGTCGACCGACTTGTAGCGCAGCGTCACGCCGGCAACGTCGAGAAGCGGTGACTGTGCTGAGGCCGGCGTTGTCATGTCAGCTCCCCTGCCGATCATAGAGGTTAGGAAAGAAGAGCTCTTTCCACTCCTTCGGCTTCGTCTTTATCGTACCGGTCCGGTGCATGAAATCGGCAAACTTGCTGACATTCACCGGTGTCGTACTGTAACCGAGTTCAGGCTTGTTGAGGAGCGCCAGAATATCCTCCACAGGCTCATTGGTTCTGGTGAGACGGATATAGATTTCCGCAGCACTCCGCTTGTTCTTTTTGATGAAGGCGTTTGCCTCCTCCAGTGCGGCGAAAACCGCGGCATAGGTACGAGGATTCTTCTCGTAAAACCGCTTGGTGGTGGAGAGTACGTTAAAAGTGTGCGGGCCGCCCAAGACATCGTACGAATTGAGGATTCTGTGCACCCGCGGATTCTCCAGCTCCTGTAACATGAACGGTGGGCTCGTCAGGTGACCACTTACTTCCGACTTTCCGGAGAGGAGTGCCGCCATGGCATCCGGGTGCTTCATGGAAACAGTCAGTTTGTCGAGGCGGGCGAACTGGTCCTGGCCGAAGGCCTTGGCAGCTGCCATCTGAAGAACGATCGCCTGGATGGAAACCTTTACCGCCGGCAGGGCAACGCGATCCCGGTCGGAAAGATCCCGTATGGACTTTACGCCCGGATTGTTCGTATTGAGGTAGAGTGGCGTGGTGTCAAGGGCAGCGGCCCCCCTGACCGTCCCCCCGGATTTCGCCCAGAGGACGATGAGAGGCGCCACGCCGCTGGCTATGTAGTCGACACTGCCGGAGAGGAGTGCGTCATTCGTTGCACTTCCGCCCCCCAGGGTTGCCCAGGTAACCTTCACGTCGCCGAGACCGGCCTTCCGCGCGTGCTTCTCGATGAGGTGCTGCTCCTCCATGACGATCAAGGGGAGGTAGCCCAAGCCATACTGCTTGGCGATCCGCACCTCCTTCACCTCGGCGCGAACCGGCAATGGCACGAGTAACGCCGCCAAGAACCCTGTCACCACAGCCGTCACAATCCTCTTTTCCCAATTCCTCGCAAACATATTCTTGCCTCCTGTTTCAGCCCCGGGGGGATAGTCACTCTGCTAGAGCAGCCGCGACAGATCGGTGTCGGGATGATTGCCGCAGCGACGATAATCGTCGTGGTCGATGGGTAGTCGGTATTTCACCCGCAAGCCGTGGAGCCCGCGGGCGAGCCTTATGTAGTAGTCGAGCGAGGCGTTCTTCTGATTGCCGATGGGAGTGTCGGGCCGTGGCGACCAGACGATAAAAACCGTCGAAACCCCGCCCTCCGCCAGCTCCTCAGCCTCTGCCAGCGTTCGCGCCAGGGCCTCGTCCTCACTCTTGAAACCGTAAGGCTTCGCCAGTTCCACGCCGGCAACGATGCCCGTATTCACCCGGCCGCGGCCAAAGATATCCACCGCAGCCGTCAGACGGCGCTTCCACTCCTTGTAGCCGATCCACTCGGCCTTACCGGGACAGTGGCGGTTGAAGAGCTCCTCGTCAAGCACCTCGATGTCTGCCGTATAGCTCATGAGGCCGGTTTCGGCGTAGAGACGAGCCAGTTGGTGCTCGCAAAAAGAAGTGCCGATCAATTGGCTTGGGAACTTCGATGTTCGGAACTGTTTTCCCACCTCCCGCAGGATGTCGATGTAGTAGTCCACCTCGTCATCGAAAGGAGTTCGGCCGCTGATAATGGAACCCGACGTAAGGAAAACGGTGGAGAACCGCCCCGGCTCCCTCAGCGCCTCCCGCACCACCGCCGCCACCTCCACGGGATCGAGCTTGGCCGGGATCTTCAGCTCCCCTCCCCCCTTTTTCAGCTGGGAGACGATGTCACAAAAACTGCATCCTCGGCCGTTATTCCAGCACGTGCAGTAACGGTACGGAAAGATGTTCCCGCGCCCCGGCCGGGCGCGGACGATGGTCTTGAGGGTGATCCCCGCCGCGTTCGTCTGACCATACTAGGCAGGTGCCGGCCAG
>DATDMX010000367.1:0-3097 GCA_036518575.1 Geobacteraceae bacterium
GCATCATGCACTGGGCGCAGCGCTCGTCCTTGCCCACGCCGTACTTCTCCCAGTCCGTCTTTGCCATCATCTCGGCGTAGGAGGGATAGTGGGTGTCGGTGATGAGATAGCAGGGCGCCTTCCAGCCCCGCGGGTTGCGGGTCGGGTTGCCCCACGGCGTGCAGTCGAGCTTGCGCTCACCCTTCAGGAACTTGAGATACATGGGGGTGGAGTAGAAGCGGAAGCGTTTGCTCATCTCGTAGACCTGCTCGAACTTCTTCTCGATATCACGCCGCTCCAGGAAGAGCTTTTCACCCACTGCCTCGTAGCCGAAGCCGGGAGCAACGAGAATGCCGTCCACCCCCAAATCGGTCAGCTTGGAGAAGAGCATCTCGATTTCCACGAGATCGGTCTCCTTGAAGATGGTGGTGTTGGTGCACACACGGAAGCCGAGCGACTTCGCCTTCTTGATCGCCTCGATGGCCGTCTTGAAGGTCCCCTTGCGCTCCAGAATACGGTCGTGGGTCTCCTCAAGACCGTCCATGTGGACGTTGAGGGTGAAGTTGGGGTGGGGGCGCATCTTGTCGAGCGCCTTTTCCAGGAGAAGCCCGTTGGTGCAGAGATAGATGTGTTTGCCCCGCGCCAGAACCCCTTCGATGAGATCGTACACGTGGGGATAGAGGAAGGGCTCGCCGCCGGTGATGGTTACCACCGGGGCCGGACACTCGTCCACGGAGGCGAGGCACTCCTCCAGGCTCATCATATCCTGGATGGTGTCGGCATATTCGCGAATCCTGCCGCACCCTGAGCAGGCCAGGTTACAGAGGTGGGTCGGTTCCAGCATGAGGACAAGGGGGAACTTGTCGACTTTGTTCATCTTGTTGCTGATGATGTATTTGGTGAGGTCGTAGTTGAGTCGCCAGGGGAAACGCATCTTGTTCCTTTCGAGGGAAACGCGACTTTTCCGCTATCTCGGCGTTGCCCGGCGGGACTCCTTGTGTGGCGTGGTTCTGCCACGCCTCCGCGTCGTCCTTTGGGCGCCTTGACTAGCTAAAAATCCGTGTTTCCGGTTTTTCGTCTTGTCGAGATTAGAGTAAGTCTGTCCGTTTGATCACTTCACCCGCGCGAGGGCAGGCCGTTCCTTTTTCAGCATGAAATCCGCGACAGCCGCCACGATGCCGGGGGTGTCGAGGCCGAGGTCGGCCCGTAGCTGGGCCTGGCTTCCCTGTTCGATGTAGCTGTCGGGGATGCCGAGCCGCTTCACCCTGACGCCACTCAGGCCCTCGTCGGCAAGAAGCTCCAATACCGCGGAGCCGAATCCGCCCTGGAGGGCGTTTTCTTCCACCGTCACGAGGCAGCCGGTGCGGCGCGCCTGCTGGAGGATCAGGTCGCGGTCGAGGGGTTTGACGAAGCGGGCGTTCACCACCGCAGCATGTATCCCCTGGTCGCGCAGAAGAATGGCCGCTTCCAGGGCGGGGCGGACGGTGACACCAATGGCGATGATGGCCACATCGTCACCTTCGGCAAGGAGCTCCCCTTTGCCGATGGGGAGAGCGACCAGTTCCTGATCGAGGGGGACGCCGTAGCCGTTGCCGCGGGGGTAGCGCACGGCCATGGGGCGGCCGGAGTCTATGGCGGTCTTCACCATGTGCCGTAGTTCGTTTTCGTCCTTGGGCGCCATGACGGTCATCTCGGGGAGGTGGCGCAGGTACGAGAAATCGAACACCCCGTGGTGGGTCGGGCCGTCGTCGCCCACGAGGCCGGCGCGGTCGAGGGCGATGGTTACCGGGAGCTTCTGGAGGCAGATGTCGTGGAATAACTGGTCGTAGGCCCGCTGGGTAAACGACGAGTAGATGGCGGCCACCGGGCGCATGCCGTCCGCGGCAAGCCCCGCGGCAAAGGTGAGGGCGTGCTGCTCGGCAATCCCCACGTCAAAGAAACGCTCGGGAAGCGCCTTGGCAAAGGGGGTAAGCCCTGTGCCGTCGGGCATGGCAGCGGTGATCGCCACGACCCGTTTGTCCTCGTTGGCAAGCTTCACCATGGTGGCGCCGAAAACCGCCGTGTACGACTGGGCGCCCCCCTTGGCGGCCGTTACCTTGCCGCTTTCCACGTCGAAGGGGCCAACGCCGTGGAACTGGGCGGGGTTCTGCTCCGCCGGGAGATACCCTTTCCCCTTGGTGGTCACCACGTGGACGAGCACCGGGCCGTCGAGGGTCCTGACGTTTTTCAGGACTTCGACGAGGTCGGGAATGCTGTGTCCCTGGATGGGGCCGATGTAGTCGAAACCGAGGGCTTCGAAGAGGGAGCTCGGGGTGAGGAAACCCTTGAGGGAGTTCTCGGCCTTGCGGGCAAAATGGAGGATGTTGCCGCCGATGGCCGGGATTCCCTTGATGAGGCCCTGCATCTCCTTCTTGAGCCCCCGGAAGTAGCTCCCCGTGAGCTTGCGGGAGATGAAGGCGGAAAAGGCGCCAACGTTTTTGGAGATGGACATCTCGTTGTCATTGAGGATGACGATCAGGTTCTTGCGCAGATGGCCGGCCTGGTTGAGGGCCTCGAAGGCCATGCCGGCAGTAAGAGAGCCGTCGCCGATGACGGCGATTGCCTTTCCCGTTTCTCCCATGAGCGAAGCGGCCGTGGCCATGCCGAGGCCGGCGGAGATGGAGGTGGAGGAGTGCCCTGCGCCGAAGGCATCGTGGGGGGACTCGCACCGCTTGGGAAAGCCGGAGAGTCCCTTGTACTGGCGCTGGGTCGGGAACGCATCGCGCCGGCCGGTGATGATCTTGTGGGTGTACGCCTGATGTCCCACGTCCCAGATGATCTTGTCGGCGGGGGAGTCAAAGCAGTAGTGGAGCGCCAGGGTAAGCTCGACGCAGCCCAGGTTGGAGGCCAGGTGTCCGCCGGTCTTGGAGACCGTCTGCAGGAGAAATTCCCGGACTTCCGCCGCAAGGGCGATGAGTTCCTCTTCGCCGAGCTTCTTCAGGTCGGCGGGGCTATTGATGGTGTCGAGAAGTTTCGACATACGCAAACTCCTTGGCTTGGGGCGGCGGGCTCAGGCGTGAATCACCCCCGGCCGTTGGCCCGGTTCACTTCGCATACCCCTCGGCGCGGAACCATGCCA
>DATDMX010000368.1:0-9309 GCA_036518575.1 Geobacteraceae bacterium
CTGGACGAAAAAGTCGACGCCGCCACTCACGTGTGCGCCGACAACATCATCGACACTGTTCCCTTGGTTGGCGTCATTGATGAGGATATCGAGACCGCCTCCCACATAGGGAACCAAATTCCTGTTGGTGGCGATGGAGAAGCGGTACTGTGCCCCAAGAGTGATGTTGGTGATTTCGAAGTCAACTCCTGCGCCGGACCCGAAACCGGCATGCGTGATGTCCAGCTCGGTTGCCACGTGATCGGTGATTCCGTAAATGAAACCACCACCTCCGATAACATCAACATTTGTACCAACTACGCCGGATACCACCTCCGAACTGTCGGACGGCACGATGAAGCCAGCTCGGCCGGTGATGCCGAATCTGTTCTTGATGCTCTCGGCCATCGCGGTCCCGCTTGCCGTGACCAGAGCCCCTACGCACAAGATCGTGAAAATTTTTTTCATGCTATGCCCCTCCTGCCATCAAGTCGTTGAATGCGTTGAAAAGTATACAGGAAAATGTCCAGCTGACAAACGTGATGGAGTTAAGAGTTGCAGTCGTGGCGTCGGTGATGGTAATAATTCATTTTTTTGATATGCGTTTTCTCAATCTGGAGCATAAGGAGCCGCCTTGTCAGCCCACGTAGCGAAGAAGACCGCAGTGAGTGTGCGAATGATGACCGCTCTGATCCTGGTACTTTTTTCTGTGCTATCCGGATGTGCATCCTCGGAAAAGATAATCAGGATTGGCGGTGGTGATGCGGCATTGACGGGCTTCATTGCCCCCGTGAAGGAAACGTTCGAGGAGGAGAACGGGATTCCCTTGGTGGTGGTTCAAAGCAAACCGGGAAACGAGCTTGTTGATTTGAAGACGGGTAGCGTCGATGCCATCGTTTCAGCCGTGCCAGTGGATGAACTCATCAAGGAGGCTGCCAACTCAAATTTTGTCGTCAACAGGCGGGAGTTGCATGAAGTGCAGATCGGCAAGAATCAGACCGTCATTTTTCTCAACAGAGGAATCAAAATACGCAAGCTGACGAAAACGCAGCTCAAGGGTATTTTTACCGGCAAGATCGCCAATTGGAAAAAGGTCGGGGGACCCAACAGGCACATTGTGGTCGTCTGGAATCCTGGGGGTGTTCAGGAAAACGAGCGTTTCGTAAGAGAAGTCCTCCAGGGAGCCCCAATCGTTTCATCATTTCATGGGGCCTCCAGTTCAGAAGAGGTGAGGACAAAAGTCATGGGAACGCCGGGAGCCATCGGCATCGGGCCAAGTGCCCTCATTGCCCCGGTCGTGCGCGTACCGAAGAGCCCGTTGATGGCCTCGGCGGTGGTCTTCGTCACCAATGGGGAACCTTCTCCCCGTGTGCAGAAGCTTATTGACCTTCTCAAGGACGTTGAATTCATGCCATAGCATTTCCTCCCTTCCTTTCCTCTCTTCTGCTATAATGAGACTATGAAGGGAAGGTGAAAGTAATGAACGTCATCGATTATGCGCTCAGAATGGAGAACGAAGGGGAGCATCTCTTCGAACTGTTGAGTCACGAGATGGAAGACCCTGAACGGAAGGAAATTTATGAGCTTCTCGCGTCGGCCGAGAAAGATCACATCGAGAAACTGGAATCATTGAAAAAGCTCGTGGATCCGGAAGACGCCCGATCTACAATGGCAGAGCGCGCCCGTAACTTGCCGAGCGGGTTCGGAAAACTTCTCGGAAACGGCGATCTCCTCCACAAGCTGCGGTACGATGAAGATGGATTTGTCCATGTCATCAAGGCGGAAGAGGAGAACATCAGCCTGCTCGAAGGCATGGCCGCCGTCGACCCCAACGAAAAAGCCCGTGCGCTCCTGTCCTCCATCGTTGAGGAAGAAAAGGAACATCTCACCATGATGGAGTATATCTACGAATTCCTTGAGGCTCCACACACCTACCTCGAATGGGGTGAATTCGCTAACATTCATCAGCTGTAGCCGCACGTGGGCTACACTCGGTAAAGCCCGTTAAACGGGCTTTTTCTTTTTGTAGGTCTGCCGCCGGGGCCGTCCGTTCGCAAGAGCCAGTGCCCCAGGCGTCTCCACTTTGTTCACTTCTCGTCTATTCTCCGATGATTTTCACCAGAACGCGCTTGCGGCGCATACCGTCAAATTCTCCGTAGAATATCTGCTCCCATGGTCCGAGGTCGAGCGCCGCGGCCGTAACCGCTATCATCACTTCCCGCCCCATGATGGTCCTCTTTAGATGTGCGTCGGCATTGTCTTCGTAGCCGTTGTGCCGGTACTGGGAGTGGGGCTGCTCCGGCGCGAGCCGCTCGAGCCATACCTCGAAATCGTGATGAAGTCCAGACTCGTCATCGTTGATGAAGACGCTTGCCGTGATGTGCATGGCATTGACGAGCACAAGGCCTTCGTGGATGCCGCTTTCCCTGACACATTTTTCGACCGTGGAGGTGATGTTGACGAGGCCACGTCGTTTGGGAATCTCGAACCACAGTTCCTTGCGGTAATGTTTCATGGTGCCCTCCTGAGGGTGGGAATGCCGCCGGATACGCCCGGGGAAAGGCGGCAAGCGCAAGTTGCCAGTTCACTGGGTGCTGCACGGGCACAGCAGCTTCGTCAGCGTCGTGGTAAGGTGATAGTCGGGGGCCGCCTGCAGGTCTTGACATGGGCGCCACGTTCATTCTCTGTCGATATTCTCCTGAACGTGCAAGGTGAGCGAGTCGAGTTCGAGAGCGGTAAGATGCCCCAGTCCATCGCCGTGTGCGTACACGCAGCCGTTGTCGAGGGTGATCCGGTCGGATGCGAGGCTTCGGCGGATGGCTTCCAGACTTTGGGGAGTGTGGCCGCACACTAAGCGTCGCCCGCCGATTCTTCCCTTGTCCACTTCGTAGGAGCGACTCCAGAGCATTGCATCCACGTTGTCGAAGGGGTCTTCGGCGGTGAAGTCGAGGCCGCCATGCACGAGCACGAAGTCGTCAAGAAGAATGAAGGGGGGGAGGCTTTCGAAGAAACGTAGATAGGGGAGGGGAAAGCTGCACGCTTCCTCGATGTCAAAACTGGCGAGGGTTTTGTCGCCGCCGTTCAGCATCCAGAGACGAAATACACTCCGGTCCCGGCAGGCGTTGAGGAGCATGTCTTCATGGTTGCCGCGAACGGGGTGGACACTGTACCCCTCTTCTCTGAGGGAGAGGATCTCGTCGATCACCCCCTTGCTTCGCGGGCCCCGGTCGATGAGGTCGCCGAGAAGGTAGAGGGAGTCGTCCCTTTCGATGCGGAGCCGGTGGCGAACGAGATGGCGAAAAGTCCGGTCGCAGCCGTGAATGTCGGGGATGACGAATCGTCGCACTTTGCCCATGCGTTCCCTTTCGTTGTCGGCTGGGCCGTTGTCATGACTTAGGATCTGATCCTCAATAGTATAGCCGAGTTTGCCCGCTTCGGGGTAATGGTTTGGTCGTTAACTTTAATTCTTGGTGTGGTTGACAATTGGTGAGGCCCTGTGCTAGAAGGAAGTCAGTCATTGGAGGAAAGCGTGGGAATGGTATTGTCAGACGAGTTGGCGCGCTTGCGGGAAGAAGGGCTTTTCCGCGAAATGCGCGTCATTGAGGGGAGCCAGGGGCGAAGAGTCGTTCTCGACGGGCGGGAGGTCTTGCTTCTCTGTTCCAACAATTACCTTGGCCTTGCCGATCACCCTAAGCTGAAAGAAGCAGCCATCAGGGCCGTGGAGCGCTACGGTACCGGGAGCGGCGCGTCACGCCTCGTGTCCGGCACCATGGACCTGCACGCGGAATTGGAGCGGCGCATCGCTCTTTTCAAGGGGACCGAAGAAGCCCTTCTTTTCAACTCCGGGTACGCTGCCAATACCGGCATCATTTCCGCCCTTGTCGGTCGCGGCGATACGGTCTTTTCCGATCGGCTCAACCATGCGAGCATCGTCGACGGTTGCCTCCTTTCACGGGCGAAGTTTGTGCGCTATCCCCACAACGACATGGTGGCGCTTCGCCGTTTGCTGCAGGAAAGTGCGCCCGCGGGAAGGCGTCTTATCGTGAGCGACGGCGTGTTTAGTATGGATGGCGATCTGGCTCCGTTGGCTGAACTCGTCGCGCTGAAACGCGAGTTCGGTGCTCTGCTCATGGTCGACGATGCCCACGGAACAGGCGTGCTCGGCGCTACGGGGCGCGGGAGCGCCGAGGTGGCCGGCGTCATGACCGATGTCGACATCCACATGGGAACCCTCGGCAAGGGGCTCGGCGGTTTCGGTGCCTACGCCGCTTCTTCGCGGGAAGTCGTCTCGTACCTCATTAACAAGGCGCGAAGCTTCATATTTTCCACCTCGCTTCCCCCGGCGGTGTTGGGAGCGGCCTTGGCAGCTTTCGACATTGCCGCCTCCCAAGAGGGGGCAATGCTGCGTAGCGCCTTGCAGCGCAACACGTCTCTTTTTCGGACGGCGCTAGAACAGGCAGGCTTTGATACCATGGGGAGTGCTACGCAGATTGTCCCCCTTTTCGTCGGTGAGGCGGTCCCGACAATGACGTTTTCCAAGCGCCTCCTGGAGGCCGGGGTTTTCGTGCAGGGGATCAGGCCGCCAACCGTTCCCGCTGGAAGCTGCAGACTGCGCTGCACGCTCATGGCTACCCACACTGAGGAGGACCTGGCGGAAGCGGTTGCCGCCATTGCAGCCATTGGGCGGGACCTTGCGGTTGTATGACAAACCCCGCTGGTTTGCGGCGGTGCAGGAAGGATGAGCAATGGCATCTCTTGAAATCGGCGACAACATCTCGCTTCACTACGAGGTGGCGGGAAAAGGCCGACCCCTTGTCTTTATTCACGGCTGGGCCATGTCCGGGCGGGTGTGGCGCTTTCAAGCAGAGGCGTTTTCCATCGATCATTGTGTGGTCACTCTCGATTTGCGGGGGCACGGGCATTCTTCCCCGCTTCCTGGCGGGGAGGTAGAGGTTGAAGCGCTCGCAGCGGACGTCTGCACGCTGGTTGAGCGTCTCGACCTCCACGATGCGGTGCTCGTCGGCTGGTCGCTCGGAGCCCAGGTAGCCCTTGCCGCCACTCGCCGTCTGTGGGAGCGACTTGCGGGCCTCGTCCTTATCGGTGGCACACCGAAGTTTACGGCGGGGGCAGGCTATCCCCACGGTTTGCCGGAGACGGAGGCCCGCGGGATGGCGCTTCGGCTCAAGCGCAACTACGCGAAGACCATGGGCGAATTCTTTCATGGCATGTTCGCCGCCGGCGAACTCTCCAGCGACCAGTACCAGAGAATCGTGCACGATATCATCATGGGGGGGAGGCTGCCGGAGCCCGAGGAGGCGCTCCGGAGCCTTGCCATCCTCGCGGCAGCGGACCTCCGTCCCTTGCTTGCCACCATCGATCTACCCGTACTTCTCCTCCACGGAAGCGCCGATACCATCTGCCTCCCTGCCGCCTCGCGCTTTATGGCGGAGCGACTCCCTCGGGCTCGCTTCATTGAGATGCCGGACCTTGGGCACGCTCCCTTTCTTTCCCGCCCCGCCGCCTTCGAACGTATCCTGCGGGAGTTTCTCACGGATATCCATGGCTGCCATTGATCGCAAGCGGCTGCGCCGCTCGTTTCATCTTCACTCCGGTGAATACGATAGGCATGCCCGTGTCCAGAAGAAAGTTGTGGAACGGCTCTCCGGCCTTATTGCCGCAGGGGCCCCTCCGCTCATGGTTCTCGATGTCGGCTGTGGCACCGGGGCTCTCGTCTCCCGTATTGCCGCATATTTCCCATCGGCACGATGCGTCGGGGTGGACCTTGCCGTGGGGATGTGTGTCGCCGCTCGGGAAAGGCGGGGCATCCAAAACACGATGGAATTCGCGGCGGGCGACGCTGAGCGGCTACCTTTTCGTGACAGCCACTTCGATCTGGTTGTCTCGGCTTCGGTGTTCCAATGGCTGGATCGCCTCGATGCCGCTTTTGCCGAAGCTTTCAGGGTCCTCGCGCCAGGAGGGATGTTTCGTTTTGCTCTTTTCGGAGGAGCAACTCTCACGGAGCTGAGATCTTCCTACCGACAAGCCTCTCTTGACATCAGGGGAGAGCGTGAGGAGCGTACCATGGAGTTTTTTTCGGCCGGAGAGGTGGAGGCTGTTCTAACGGAGGCGGGATTTGACGAGGCACACGTCTGTTCGGAAATGGAGGTGGAGGAATATCCCGACGTTCCTTCGCTCCTGCGTGCCATACGGGGAATCGGTGCCGGTACCACCACGCCTCCTGCCGCGCGCGGACTCGGTGAGCGGCGAATCATGCTGGCGATGATGGACATCTATGGCCGCGAATATGGAAGAAACGGCATGGTTCCGGCCACCTACGAAGTGCTGTACGGCACGGGACGAAAGCCGGACGCGCCGTAAGTCGGCTATTTCCCCCCGGGCTGCGGTGCGGCGGGAACCGGCTTAGGCGCAGCAGCGGGTGGGGTCGCGGGGGCGGTCTTTTGGGGGTCACCCTTTCCGGAAATAAGGGAAGGAGACGGTGCCAAGGGCTTTTGGGGAGCTCTCTTCTTGTGTTTGATGGCCTTCTTCACCTTCTTGGCCTTGAAGGACTTTTTCATGTCGACTTCTTTTGGAGAGAAGTCGACGAGGGTGTCGCGGTTGATGAGGACGTACAGTCGTCCGTCCTGTCTCCATACCGACTTGTATTCGATTCGGTCGCCATTGGTCAGGTAGAGAGTCTTTGCCGCAAGAGGGGCGGCGGCCAACAGAGTCGCTGCAAGTAGTGTCACGACGAGGGTGGTTGCTTTCACGGTGTCCTCCTTGTGGTGAATCCCATGACAATGTTCGACCATCGAAAGCCGTCACTTCTCCTGAAAGATCCAAGGGGGCAGGCGACGACGGAGTCTTTTTCTCGTGATTCCCTGTTTAGCGAACGTTAACGCCTGTCGACGCCGTTGTCAAGGGAAAGGATGGCAAAAAGGCCACCGAAGGGCAGGGCTGCGTATCAGTTTACGGCCTGCAGGATGTAGCACTTGAGGTAGTCGGTTTCGGGGACTGGGAGCAGAACGGGGTGGTCAGGTGCCTGGGAGCGCACGGCCGTAAGGCGCATGGTGCGCCCTGCCTGGCTGGCCGCCTTTGCGAGGAGTTCCCTGAAGGGTTCCCTTCCCATGTGGTAAGAGCATGAGCAGGTGATGAGGTGCCCGCCCGGGCGTAGAAGCTCCATGGCCCGGCGGTTTATGGTGAGATAGCCTTTTTCTGCCTCTTTCAGGGCTTTCTTGCTCTTTACGAAGGCCGGAGGATCGGTAACGATGACGTCGAAACGCCGCCCTTCGCTCCTCAGGCTCTTCAGTCGTTCGAAGCAATCGGCGACTTCAAACTCCATGCAAGCGGACAGGTCGTGGAGGCGGGCGTTTTCCTGGGCAAGGGCAATGGCGCGAGGCGAGATGTCGACGCAGGTGACGCGACTCGCACCGAAGAAGGCCGCGTGGATTCCCCAACTGCCGCTGTAGCAGAAGCAATCAAGGACTTCCTTCCCTGGAGCTATGTTCTTCAGGAGGAGGTGGTTCTCTTTCTGGTCGAGGAAGTGACCGGTTTTCTGACCGGCAAGGAGATCGGCGCGGAAACGAAGATCGTGTTCTTCAATCTCCACCGTGGCAGGAATTTCACCGGAAAGGATCTCGACCTGCTCTTCAAGCCCTTCGAGCGTGCGTACCGCCACGTCGTTGCGGGCTACGATCCCTTTGGGGTGGAAGATTTCGTCGAGTGCAGCGAGGATCGGTTCCCGGCGCTGGTCGATGCCACAGGTGAGAAACTGCACGACGAGGTAGTCGCCGTACTTGTCCACGACCAGTCCGGGGAGAAAATCTCCTTCGCCATGGACGAGGCGAAACGTGGAGAGCGACGGGTAGAGGGTGCGCCGATAGGCGAGAGCTTGCTCGATACGTTGCCTGTAAAAGGAGTCGCTGTCGATGTCCTCCCGCTCACGGGAGAGAATGCGCGCAGCGATGAGGGAGCGGGGATTGTAGTAGCCGGTGCCGAGGTATGCCCCACCGGCGTCGCAAATTTCCACCGTGGCGCCGCATTCCTTTTCTCCTCTGATCTCACCGATCTCATTGCTGAAGACCCACGGGTGCCCGTGACGTATCCGTCGGTCTTCGCCCCGTGCCAGTCTGATGGTTAGCATTTCGAGCATTCCTTTCTCACAAACAAAAAATCCCCTCCGCGGAGAGGGGATTTTAGAGCATCGGCGTCGCGTGATGCTATGAGAGCGTTTCCACGATTTTCTTGGCCAAGGGGTGGACTACGGTGTAGTAAACCTCGACACCATCCCTCTTGCCCTCGATGATTCCCTTGTTTTTGAGCAATGCCAGATGTTGGGAGACGGTTGCCTGGGGAAGTCCCAGGCATTCCCAGATATATTTGACGTTGCATTCCTTGGTACAGAGCCCGGCAACGATCTTAAGGCGGATGGGATGGCCGAGAACCTTCAAAATTTCAGCTTCCTGATCGAAGCTGCGGCTTTTATCGAATTCCATGGCCTCTCCTCACCGCAGGGTAAAGCAATAGTTGCATATGTATAGGGAGGAATTAAGAATTTGTCAATAAAAAGTTTGGCGTCGACTCCCTTTTTAACGAAAAATGGCAGGTAATGAGGATGGAAGTGTGCCAAATTGGGGGGAACTCGACGCGCCGGGGGAGGAACGGCTTGTGTTCGAAAACCGAACATGGCCCGTTAGCGGCAGTTATCGAAACAGGGTGGTGCTGAAATGACAGGCGGCCGTGTGACCCGGTTCCTTTTCCTCCAGCACGGGGACGACGGTGGTGCAGATCGCCTCCCGGTAGGGACAGCGTGGGTGAAAGGGGCAGCCGGATGGCGGAGTAAGTGGAGAGGGGAGGTCCCCGGGAAGGATTATCCTGTTCTTTCGCGAGCTAGGGGTGATGCGAGGAATCGCCGACAGCAGAGCCTCGGTGTACGGGTGGAGTTGGCGGCTGAAGACCTCTTCCCTCGACCCGTTTTCGACAATCTTGCCCAGATACATGATTGCTATCCGGTCGCTCATGTGGCGAACGACCGAAAGATCATGGGCGATGAAAAGAAACGATAGGGAAAACTCCTTTTTGAGTTCCTGGAGAAGATTGATGATCTGCGCCTGGATGGACAGGTCGAGAGCTGATACCGGCTCGTCAGCAATGATGAGGCGCGGGGAGACGGCGAGTGTTCGGGCTATGCCGATTCTCTGGCGTTGACCGCCGGAAAATTCGTGGGGATAGCGGTCGTAATGCTCGGGGACAAGACCAACCTTCCTCATGAGGTGGATGACCTGGTCTCTCAGACTGGTGTCGGCGGCGAGTCCATGGATGGCCAGGGGTTCA
>DATDMX010000369.1:0-3987 GCA_036518575.1 Geobacteraceae bacterium
CGCTTCCAGGGTGGCCGCTTCCAGTTCAAGAAGGGGTGGCGCGGCGCGGATGCCGCCGGCAAGGCGTGGGACGTGCTGGAGGATAAGGCCGCGGGGAACAAGGAGTGGAAACCACTCCCCCAGACCGCCATGGCGGGCAACCCGACCTGCATCCAGTGCAAGACCTCCGACCATATCCTCAAGTGGAAGTTTCTGGGGGACAAGGACCCGCGGGCCAAGTGGGACCGGACCTCAGACATCATCGCCGTGGCCAAGGATACCAACAATCCCATGGGGTGCATCCATTGCCACGACCCCCACGGCACCCAGCCCCGTATCGTGCGCGATGCCCTCATCCAGACCATCGACGAGAAGGGGAATCGGCTCTTCGCCGGCAAGGACGGCACAACCGACCTCAAGGTCATCTCGTTCCGCGACGGCTTCCGCAAGATCGGCGTCATGCAGAAGGCCGACTCCCGCATGATGTGCGCCCAGTGCCACGTGGACTACGCCTGCAGCCCCGGGTTCGAGTTCGACAGCGGCAAGAAGGTGAGCTACGACGACCAGCGGGTGAACCACATCCCGCTCGTGGGGCCGAAGGAGCTTCTGGCCCACAGCAAGAAGCAGAATTTCTACGAGTTCAAGCACGCGGTGACCGGTGCGCGGCTCGTGAAAATCCGCCACCCCGAGGCCGAGACCTTCGCGGGAAGTGTCCACGACCGGGCCGGCGTCACGTGCGCCGACTGCCACATGCCGGTCATGAAGGGCAAGGATGGGAAGACGTACAAGTCCCACATGGTCATCAAACCGAAAAACCACATCAAGGAGGCGTGTCTCAGTTGCCATGCCCACAAGGGGGCGACAGTCGAGCAGAAACTCTACGAACTCGACGCGGCCCAGAATTACATCCGCGGCAAGATGCGCAAAGCCGAATACTGGCTCGGTCAGCTGATCGACACCTATGCGGCCGCCAAGCGTAACGGTGTCGACGAGGCCACCCTGGCGAAGGCCCGTGAGAAGCACGAGGAAGCTCACATTCTCTGGGAGTGGTGGACCGCCGAGAATTCTGACGGCTTCCACAATCCTGCTCTCGCCCGGGATTCCCTCACCATGTCCATAGCCACCTCCAAGGAAGCGGTAGCCTTCCTCAACAAGGCGATCGAGGAGAAAACCGCGGGACAGAAGAAGTAAGGAGTCGGTGATAAACCACGAAAGCCCGGATCGTCGTGCACGATTCGGGCTTTTCTTTTTTTCGCATAACGTCCCGTCGATTCCCTCGTGGGAAGGGATTCTGAAGTACATTGGCAAGGGTTAACATTTTTTCGAAGCGATTGCGTTTAGTGGGAAATGAATTACACTTTTGACTACCGTGACCTGAACGGCAGAAGACGCTAAGTTCCCAGAATTACCGCAGATGGAGTCCACGATGGCGCGCACTCTCAGGCTCCTCATAGCAGCGGCTGATGCCGGTCCCGTGTCCCGGATTGTCAAGGCACTGGAAGGCGACGATTACGCGCCGACGTGGAAGCGGGTCGGTTCGGCCACCGAGCTGGCCTCTGCGCTCGAGACGGGGAAGTGGGAGCTCGTCATTGCCTGTGCCGGTGAGACTCCGGTGGCTGTCAAGATTCTTCTCAAGGTAATGGCCATGGCGGGCTCCGTTCCCTTCATTGTCGTCACCGAAGAGGACGACGATGAGCTTGCCTCCCGCCTGCTGCGCGCAGGAGCGAGCGACGTGGTGGCGGCAACGCGTCTCAGGAGGCTCGGCCCCGTCATTGCGCGGGAACTCGACGTGGCGTTTCGCGGCCGGGAATGGTACCGGGCCGTGGGGGAATTGCGGGCTGCCGTTTCTGCGGCGACGGCTGAAAAGGAGAAGGCCGAGACGGTCATCTCCACCATGTCCGTCGGCATCAGCATTCAGGACCACGACTATCGCATTCTCTACCAGAACGATGCTCACAAAGGCTTTACCGGCGACCATCGCGGCGAGTTGTGCTACCGTGCCTACGAGGGGCGCGAGAGCGTGTGTGCCGGCTGCCCCGTGGCCATGTCGTTCGCCGATGGTGCCAATCACTGGAGCGAGCGCGTCGTCACGCGGGACGGTATGGAGCGGTGCTTCGACATCAGTTCCTCTCCTCTGCGCAATGATTCGGGCACGGTCATCTCCTGTATCGAACTCGTTCAGGACATCACCGCCCGCAAACGTGTGGAGCGCTCCCTCAAGGAGTCGGAACGTCGTTTCAGGGAAACCCTCGAAAATATTCAACTCGCCGCCGTCTGTCTCGATATCGACGGAAATATCACCTTCTGTAACGACTTTCTCCTCACCCTGACCGGCTGGCACCGGGACGAGGTCATCGGCCGCAACCTCTTCACCACCTTTCTCGCCGCGGACGACTTCGTCGGGGAAATTTTTCAGGAAGCCCTCCATTCCGGCGCCTTTCCCCGCCACTACGAGGCCGCAATCGTAACCCGCTACAAAGAGCCCCATCTCATCTCGTGGAACAACACGGTGCTGCGCGACCACCTGGGGGCGATCAACGGCGTGGCCTGCATCGGCGAGGATATAACCTCGCGCCGCCAGGCGGAAGCACAGTTGCGGGAGAAGCTCCATTTTATCCAGGTCCTCATTGACACCATCCCGACGCCCATCTTTTACAAGGACCGCAAAGGGGTGCATCTCGGCTGCAACCGGGCATTCGAGGAGCATATCGGTCTGTCGCGGGAGCAGATTGTCGGCAGGACGATTTTCGATCTCGTTCCGCCGGACCTGGCCGCGGTCTACCATGAAGGTGACCAGGCCCTGCTCGATGGAAAAGAGGGGCATGTCTTCGAGACGTCCATCGCCTGTAGCGACGGCACCCGGCAGAACCTGATTTTCTACGAAGCCGCCTTCAAGGACGCCAGCGGCATGGTGGGGGGGACGGTGGGCGCGATCCTCGATATCACGGCCCGGAAAGAGGCGGAGGCGAAACTCCACTATCTTGCCTCCCACGACATCCTCACCGGTCTCTACAACCGGGCGTACTTCGACGAGGAAATGGAGCGGCTGAAGAATGGCCGCAAGTTCCCCGTGAGCATCGTCGTGGCCGACGTGGATGGGCTGAAAGATGTGAACGATACCTACGGCCACGCGAGCGGCGACGAGCTCCTCAAGCGGACGGCGACGGCCCTCAGGGAGGCGTTCCGCGGCGAGGATGTCGTGGCGAGAATAGGAGGGGACGAGTTCTGCGCCCTCCTTCCCCAGGCTGACAAGCGCAGCGCCGCCAAGGTCCTCAAACGGGTTCAGGGCATCATCGACCGGCACAACGAGGCTTCGCCCGCCTCTCCCCCCTTGAGCCTGTCACTTGGTCTCTCCACCGCCAGGAATGCCAACGAGCTTTCGGCGGGGTGGCGGGAGGCCGACGCCAACATGTACAAGGCAAAGCTGAAAACACGCGGCGCGAGCCGCGGCCGCTCCCCCCTTCCTCAAAAAGAATGACGAGAATTTTTCTTGCCATGGGTCAAGTATCCCTCTAGAGTAGCCAAGATACCGCATTCCTCGTGACCGACGGAGCCTCATGAAACGGTCAATCGACGATTTTTGCCGCCATCTCGGCGCCGAGCGCAACGTCTCCCCCCACACTCTCGAAGCCTACCGCAACGACCTGGAGCAGTTTCGGGTGTTCCTCGATGGGGAGAAGGGTGAAGCGGTCGCGCCCGATGCGGTCGATCATCTCCTCATACGCCGCTACCTCGCCCACCTCCATGGCGAATACCGCCGCAGTTCCATCGGCCGCAAGCTTGCTGCCATCCGCTCGCTTTTCACCTATCTGCTGCGCCAGGGGAGGGTGGACAAGAACCCTGCCGAGCTCGTGGCGACACCGAAACGGGAGAAGAAGGTCCCCTACCATCTCACCATCGACGAGGTGACCGATCTCGTGCAGGCGCCCCACGGTACCGATCTCCTCTCCCTGCGCGATCGGGCCATTCTCGAAACCCTCTACTCATGCGGCATCCGGGTTTCCGAGC
>DATDMX010000370.1:0-3073 GCA_036518575.1 Geobacteraceae bacterium
GATGAGGCCCAACCCGGCAAACTCGAACATGCCGAAGGGAGGTTCGCCGTTCTGCTCGGCAATGGCGCTGACAAGTATGCTCGTGGAACTGCCGATGAGGGTGCAGACGCCGCCGAACATGGAGGAGAACGCCAGCGGCATGAGAAGCTTGGAGGGACTTACCCTGATGTCGCGGGCGATGTCGAGGACAATGGGAATGAAGATGGCCACGACGGCAGTGTGGTTCATGAATGCCGACAGTGCGCCGATGGAAACCATCATGGCGAGGAGGGTGAACCAGTAGCTTCTCCGCCCGAGGCGGGAGAGGAACACGCCGACGACGTTGGCCGCGCCGGTCTTGAAGAGCCCAGCGCTCAGAACGAAGAGCGCTCCGATGGTGATCGTGGCCCGGTTGCTGAAGCCCGCTATCCCTTCCTCCGGGGTGATGATCCCAAACAGGATGAGGGCTGCCATGATGGTGAGCGCCACCACGTCAATGGGGAGTGTCTCCGTGAGGAACAAAAACCCGGCACCCACCACGAGGGCCAGGACGATGACCGTTTCGGTACCCATCACGCCTCCTCGCCGGAGTCCGCACAAATGGAGCCGACTACTTGATTGTAGAAGAAATCGGGGTTATTTCAAATGGTGGGGAAGGGAAGTCCCCTGTCAGGCGAGCGGAGAGCCGTCGAGGCATCCTGGCAGGGGGAAGGGAATGTCAAAATGGGCCATCTAAATCCCCAGCACTTCGGCCAGGCGCAGCACTTCGTCCTGGGGGCGCTTTTCCCCCTTGACCACGTCGATGAGCGGAGTGGCCAGGATGGCGTTGCAGGAAAGGCCGACCATTACGCCGCGATGGCCTGCCACGAGGAGTTCCACCGCGCTTTTGCCGAAGCGGCTGGCCAGCAGCCGGTCGAAGACGGTGGGGGCGCCGCCGCGCTGGTAGTGGCCGAGGACGGTGACGCGGGTTTCGAAGCCGATGGCGTCCTTGATGCTTTCGGCGATGTCCCGCGCCTGTCCGGCCCCTTCGGCGAGGATGATGATGGCATTGTCGCGTCCTTCCTCGTAGCGGGCGCGCAGTTGCTGACAGACGTCGGCAAGGTCGAATTCACGCTCCGGCACGAGGGCGAACTCGGCGCCGGTGGCAATGGCCGCGATGCTCGCGAGATACCCCGAATGACGCCCCATTACTTCGATGACGAAGGCGCGCGCGTGGGAGGAGGCGGTGTCCTTGATGCAGTCCACGGCGTAGATGATGTTGTTGAGCGCCGTATCCACCCCGAGTGACATGTCGGTAAACGGGATGTCGTTGTCGATGCTGGCGGGGATGCCGACCACGGGGAAGCCGAGGCGCTCCAGCGCCAGCGCGCCATTGAGGGAGCCGTCGCCGCCGAGGATGACGAGCCCCTCCACCCCGAGGTCATGCAGGTTGGCAAGGGCCTGACGCTGCCCTTCGGGGGTACAGAACTCCCTGCAGCGGGCCGACTGGAGGAACGTTCCCCCCCGGTGCATGATGCCGGAGACCGCCTTGGAGTCGAGGGGAATGACGTCGCTCTTCATGAGCCCGGCATACCCCTTACGGAAGCCGACCATCTCGATATGCATGCGCAGACCCGTGCGGACGGCCGCCCTGATGGCGGCGTTCATCCCGGAGCAGTCGCCGCCGCTCGTGAGAATGCCGATTTTCTTCATGATCCCTCCGGAGTTCGTTGTCGCACCTTCCCGCTATTCTTCGCTGTTCTTTTTCCCCTTGAGCCACTCCATCCGCTCTTTGATCGTCTTCTCGTAGCCGTGGCCAGGCGGGTCGTAGAACGTTCGCCCCTTGAGCTTTTCCGGCAGATGCTCCTGCGCCACGTATCCTTCCGCGTAGTCGTGGGCGTAGCGGTAGCCCTTGTGGTAGCCGAGTTCCTTCATGAGCTTGGTGGGCGCGTTGCGGATGTGGAGCGGGACGGGGAGGGCGCCGCTTTTTCTCACCTCGGCCAGTGCCGCGTCGATCCCCACGTAGGAAGCGTTGGACTTGGGGGCCGTGGCGAGGTAGGTGACTGCCTGGGCCATGATGATGCGCCCCTCGGGCAGCCCTACCAGCTGGAACCCCTGAAGGGCCGCCACCGCCATCTGGAGGGCGCGCGGGTCGGCGTTTCCTATGTCCTCCGAGGCGAGGATAACCATGCGCCGCAGGATGAAGATCGGGTCCTCCCCGGCGTCGATCATGCGCGCGAGCCAGTAGAGGGCGGCGTCCGGGTCGCTCCCCCGCATCGACTTGATGAAGGCGGAGATGACGTTGTAGTGCTCCTCTCCCCCCTTGTCGTAAAGGAGCGGCTTTTTTTGCACCGCCTCGCGGGCCACGTCCAGGGTGAGACTGCCGTTTTTCGCCAGGCGGGCCGCCGTATCCAGAGTGTTGAGGGCGATACGGGCATCCCCTTGCGCCTGCTCGGCCATGAAGGCAAGGGCATCCTCATCCACCGAGAGGCCGAGGGAGCCGAGTCCCCGCTCCACGTCGGTCGTGGCCCGCTGCAGGATGGTTTGAATCGCCTCGTCGGAGAGCTGCTGCAGGACGAGGACCTTGCAGCGCGAGAGGAGCGGCGCGATCACCTCGAAGGAGGGGTTCTCCGTCGTGGCGCCGATGATGGTGAAGGTCCCCTTCTCTACGTAGGGGAGGAAGGCGTCCTGCTGGGTCTTGTTGAAGCGGTGGATCTCGTCGACGAAGAGGATGGTGCGGGACCCCCGATACTTGCGCTCGTCCTCGGCCTCCTTGACGATCTCCCGGATGTCCTTGATGCCCGAGAGGATGGCGGAGAAGAAGATGAAGTGGGCCCGGGTGGCGTTGGCGATGATGCGGGCAAGGGTCGTCTTACCCGAGCCGGGCGGCCCCCAGAAGATGAGGGAGGTGAGCTGGTCGGTCTCGATGAGACGACGCAGGAGCTTGCCCTCCCCGAGGATATGCTCCTGGCCGACGAATTCCTCCAGGGCGCGGGGGCGCATCCGTTCGGCCAGCGGAGCTTCGGCGTTTTGTTCCTGGGCTGCTTGTCTTTCGAAGAGATCCATCAGGTTCCTTGCAGGGTTCTTACAGGTCCCATGGGACACAGGGGGGTGA
>DATDMX010000371.1:0-5106 GCA_036518575.1 Geobacteraceae bacterium
TCATCGGCGGCGCCTACGGGGTAGCTGACGACCTGCGCGCCAGAGCAGCCGGATCACTGGCCCTTTCCCGTCTCACCTTTACCCACCAGATGGTGCGCCTTTTTCTCCTCGAACAGATATATCGCGGCTTCACCATCCTGAACGGCGAAGGGTATCATCATTGACACTGCTTGGATGGGCAACCCCGTGCGGTTGCCGACATATCGGGCGGCACCACAGCCGCTCCTGAATTTTCGGAGGGAACGATGTCAAAACAACCGCTTCTTCTCATGATTCTCGACGGCTGGGGCCTTAACCCCGATCCGGCCAACAACGCCATTGCCCAGGCACACACCCCCACCATGACCCGCCTTGCCGCCACGTACCCCACGACCGACATCGGCACCTCCGGCATGTCGGTGGGTCTTCCCGACGGCCAGATGGGCAACTCGGAGGTGGGACACCTCAACATCGGTGCGGGCCGCGTCGTCTATCAGGACCTGACCCGGATCACCAAGGCCATCGCCGATGGCGATTTCTTCACGAATCCGGTCCTCCTCGAAGCCTTTCGCAAAATCAAGGCAGCAGGCGGGCGCCTCCACCTGGCAGGACTCCTCTCCGACGGCGGAGTCCACTCCCACATAACACACCTTTACGGACTCCTGGAGCTCGCCCGGCGCGAAGGCGTCGAGGCCTTTGTCCACTGCCTCCTCGACGGTCGCGACACACCGCCGAAGAGCGGGGTCGATTATCTCGCTCAACTGGAAAACGAGATGAAAAAAATCGGCTCAGGACGCATCGCCACCGTCATGGGACGCTTCTACGCCATGGACCGCGATAACCGTTGGGAGCGGGTGGAGCGGGCCTACAACGCCATCGTGCACGGCGGCGGTGTTCCTTTCGAGAGCGCTGCCGCTGTCATTGCCGCCAGCTACGATGCCAACGTCACCGACGAGTTCGTCGAGCCGGCAGTGATTGTGAACGACGGCAAACCGGTGGGGCAGCTCAGGGATGGCGACGGTTTCATCTTCTTCAACTTCCGCTCCGATCGCGCCCGCGAGATCACCCGGGCCCTGGCGCTCGATGATTGCGGCGGCTTCGACCGTGGGAAACGGCCCCAGCTCTCCTCCTATGCCTGCATGACCGAGTACGACGCCACGTTCGGCCTCCCCATCGCCTTCGGTCCCGAGGCGCTCACCAACATCCTCGGCGAGGTGGTAAGCCGGGCCGGGATGACCCAGCTACGCATCGCCGAAACGGAAAAATACGCCCACGTGACCTTCTTCTTCAACGGCGGCAGCGAAGTTCCCTTTCCCGGGGAGGAACGCTGCCTGATTCCCTCGCCGAAAGACGTCACCACCTACGACCAGAAGCCCGAAATGAGCGCCTACGGGGTGACAGAGGAGCTCCTCCGGCGTCTCGACGATGGGTACGACCTCACCGTCCTCAACTTCGCCAATGCGGACATGGTGGGACATACCGGCATCCTGCCGGCGGCGGTAAAGGCCATCGAAGCGGTGGACGAATGCATCGGCCGGCTCGTGGACAAGGTCCTCGCCCAAGGTGGACGGGTACTCATCACCGCCGACCACGGCAACGCGGAGGTCATGGTGGACGAAACCGGCGGACCGCACACGGCCCACACCACCGACCGCGTACCCTTCATTCTCGTGGATGACCTGCGGCGCGGGGCGAAGCTTCGGCCCGGAATCCTTGCCGACATCGCTCCCACGATCCTCGGCCTGCTGGGCCTTCCCCAGCCGGCCGAGATGACGGGAAAATCGTTGCTGGAACCGTAGAAAATGCTAACCGAGATTCGGCAAGGGAATTGCAGTATGTAGGGGCGAAGCAGGGTTCATCTGCTTCGCCCCGTCATTTGACAGCGTCGACATAGTCTCCCTCCCCTTCAAGGGGAGGGTCGGGGTGGGGATGGGCCGCTCAGACGCCCAAACAACCCATCCCTCTCCTCCCCTCCCCCTTGAAGGGGGAGGCATAAGGTTACTGCGGTATGAAACACCGTCACGCACTCTGCATTTTCTGCACACTTCTCCTCTTCCCTGCGCTCTGCGCTGCCCGTCAGTCTCCGGTGGACGGCGGCGTGGTGACCTCCGGGGTAGGCTGGCGGCTCGACCCCTTCGGCAGCGGCCGCAACGTCTGGCACAACGGTTACGATATTGCCGTTCCGTCCGGCACCCCTGTCCACCCCACCCAGGACGGCACGGTCTACTACGCCGGGCCCTACAAGGGATACGGCAACATGGTGGCGGTCCTCCATGGCAAGGGTTACATCACCATCTACGGTCACAACTCGCAGGTGCTCGTCAAGCGCGGCGACGTCGTCGACACCAAGACGGTCATCGCCCTTTCGGGGAGCACCGGACGGTCCACCGGGCCGCACGTCCACTACGAAGTGCGCCGGCTCCCCGGCCGCGAGCGGGAAGAGCAGCAGAGGGAACTCGCCGCAAGCCTCAGGGCGGTGGTGGAAAAGCATGCCGCCGACTGGGTTGAGAACGCCGCCGCCGGCAAAGGCGGCCCGGACCCCGAGACCTACCTCCCCGACGACCTCAACGAGTAGGAAAAAAACTCTTTCAGCGCTACGAACCGAAGAGACTGACCCTGGGAATAATTTGCCGGTCAAGCTCGGCCATGCGCTCCGGCCCGAGAGCTTCCAGACTTTCCCGCACCTGGCCGACGGCTGCAATAAGGGCCGCCACGTCCACCCCCTGGCAGACGGGTTCCACATGGTGCAGAAGCTTCACACCGCTGGCAAGAAGGTGCATGGCGCCGCGGTAGTTGCCCTCCCGCCAGTGATGAAGCGCCACCGCCACCTGGAGGACCCCCTGGTAGAGGTCTCGCGCCTCTCCCGACTCTCCCACCCACAGTTCCTCGAGGATCTCGTGGCATTCAAACCACTCTCCGGCGTTGAATGTCGCAATACCCTGCAGCAAATCCTCTGACGGCTCCCGGCGGCAATCGTTTTCCACGGCGTCCCTTCCCGGTCGAACGACCCGCTACTTCCCCGCCAGCGCCTTGAGCCGCGCCATATCGTGAATGATGAAACGGTTTCCCTCCACCTCCACGAGCCCTTCTTCCCGAAGCTTCCTGAAGGTGCGCGAAAGGGTCTCACTCACCGTGCCGAGGCGCGACGCGAGCTCACCCTTTTTCATGTCGAGGTCGAGATAGGTCTTCCCCTGGAGAGAGACCGACTTGCGCTCGGCCAGTTCCAGCAGGTAGGCCGCGAGGCGGGTGGGGACTTCGGCAAAGGAGAGCTCCTCGATCTGCCGGGCGAAACGCCGCAGGAGGAGCGAGAGGGACACGATGAGGTTGAGGGAGAAGCGCGGGTTGCGCTCAAGGAGCCCCATGAATGCCTCCTTCGGGAAGAAGAGAGCCTCCCCCTTCTCGATGGCCCGAGCCTCGGCGGGATACTTGCCGTCCCCGAAAAAAGCTGCCTCGGCAAACGTCTCGTTGGGATGGACGAAGTGGAGGACCTTCTCCTTGCCGTCGGGCGAAACCTTGCAAAGCTTCACGCTCCCTGCGGCAAGGAGGTAGAAGCCGTTGGCCGCCTCCCCCTCGGTGAAAAGCGCTTCCCCCCTGACGAAGCTACGGCGAGCGGCGATAGCAGCGACCTCGGCCAGATGCTCTTCGTCCAGACCGGAGAAGAGAAGGGACTTTTTCAGTGACTGGATGTTTTCCATCGCGTGCACCTTTCCTGAGAAGAGGATTGTTTTATCTTCCGACACTACCACAGATGTCCCACCAGAACAAGGCAGGGGCTCGGAAAAGGCTGGTCATGGTGGCCATGTCGGGCCTGCGCCCTCCCTCTACAAATCGTTGCACTCGGACGCCATTTGGTGTAACGTTATTTTTAATGAGCGGGCTACGGACGACCATAACTGATAGAAGATTCTTTGTGGCTCTCATGGCGACCCTGTGCCTGTTCATCCTTTGTTTCGGGATGCAGGTCCCGAATATTTCCCAGCCAAACCCTCCCAAGCCGCGCCCGCGCGCCGTCCTCGAAACGTCCACCAAAAGTGCCCAGGAAGACGCTCATCGTGTCACCATCCAGGTGTGTCACGTTGGCGCCATCCTCCTGCTCGACCCCCCCGTGCCCTCCCGCACCGTTCGCACTCTCGGGCACCAGCGGGCCCAGGACCTTGCCCCCCCCTGCCATCTGGCGCCCCGCGCTCCTCCCAAGGCCTTCGCCTAGCCACCCTTCGTCCAGACTGCAATCACATCAATCAACCGCCCCGGCCTACAGGTGCGCCGTGCTCCGTGGAGGAGTGTTTTTTCTCCCTTGGAAGCATGTGCCTGCACACCGTCGGGCCACGCTCCGCCAAAGCCGCGCGGCCACGCACCGGGACAGGAACTACACAAGGAGAGGAACACATGAACAGCTCTATCTACCGCTGGCTGCTCCCCGTCGCCGTTGCGACGCTCATGGCAGCTGGCTGCGCCAAAAAGGAACTCGTAAAATCTGACACCGTTGTCCCACCCGTGGCCACGGCCACCTCCGGGGCGACACCCGCAGCGAAGGCGGTGCCGAAGGGAGCGGAGGGCTCCACGACTCTGCCGGCCAGCACCCCCACGGAGAAAAAGGGGACGACCGAGTCGGCCGCGGGCACGGCGCTCCAGGATGCCACCCTGCAGAATATTTTCTTCGACTTTGATTCCGCCACGCTGTCGTCGGCCGCACGCGATACGCTGGTACGCAACGCGCAAGTCATGAAGCAGAATCATAGCCGGATAAGGATCGAAGGCAACTGTGACGAGCGGGGCTCGGACGAGTATAACCTCGCCCTCGGCGAGAAGCGCGCCAAGGCCGCCCTCGCCTACCTCGTCACCCTGGGACTTCCGGCCGACCGGCTGACGGTCATCAGTTACGGCAAGGAAAAACCGGTCGATCCCGGCCACGAGGAGACGGCCTGGGCCAAGAACCGGCGTGACGAGTTCATCGTCCTCACGAAGTGATGCCGGAGAGGATTGCTCCTCTCTTGCACGGTTATGACAGGAGGCGGGGAGAGCCACTGGGGTTTCCCCGCCTCCGTCCTGTATTTTCTTGAGAAGCGAGGGGAAAACAGGAGATAGGACATGTCGTTGTTGGCTCTTTGCCTTTTCCTCGGCCTGGCG
>DATDMX010000372.1:0-2185 GCA_036518575.1 Geobacteraceae bacterium
CCTCGACCGGTGCGTCGTCAGGAGCTGCAAGGCATCGTCGAATTGCTGACCGAAGCATGGACCGTGTTTCAGCGGCGCTTTGCCACCCTGTTTGCCACGTACCTCCTCTCCCTGGTCGCAACCCTCCTGCCACCCGCACTGGGAGCAGGCCTGGGATTTGCCCTTGGGCTGCTTCTTCCTGGTGCCCGGGGACTGCTCGTGGTACTCCTTTCCGCTGTCGGAGGTCTCATTGGCCTTGCCGGTCTTTTCTGGGGCGGAGGTGCATGCGTTGCCGCGACACTCGACCAGAGCCTCGACTATCGCGGGGCCTTTGCCTACGGGCGGAAAAAACTCTTTTCGTTTGCCCTCGTCGGGTTCCTGACCGGCTTTGTCGTAACCGGCGGCTACCTCCTCCTCGTCATCCCCGGGGTCATCTTTTCGGTCTGGTTTGTCTTTGCTCAATTCGTGCTCTTTGACGACGATACCCGCGGCATGTCAGCGCTCCTCAAGAGCAAGGCCTATGTGAGCGATCGGTGGTTCGATGTGTTTCTGCGCCTGGTCGTCATCTGGGTCTGTTCGGCGGTTGTTGGCGCCATCCCGGCGGTGGGGCCGCTCCTCACCCTGGTGGCGGTGCCCTATGTGATGGTCTACCATGCTCTCGTGTTCCAGGATTTGAAGGAGGTCACGGGCCCCCCCGCCTTTTTCTGCGGGTTTAGCGACCGCGCCCGGTGGGTGGCCATAGCGCTCGTTGGCTACATCGTCCTGCCGGCAACGATCCTCGCGCTTTTTGGCGCTTCCCTCTATCGAAGCATCGCACCGTTCACCGGAGGGATCGCGTCTCTCCGCCGGACCATCCCGGCGGCAAAGGCAACTTCCACCGAAGGATACCGTGTTATTCCCATCCCCCCCTCCGGCGTCCCGCCCACATCTGACCAGCCCTCCCCCGTCACACCCGAACCCGGCGCTTCACCTGCTGCGCAGGGAGAAACAGGACACCCGAGCAATGTCCATGTCTTCATTTATGCGGTCAACTATGCCGGCAGTGTCAAGGCAAACGGTGTGACCATTCAGGAATTGGGGACCAAACCCGACATGCAGTACAACTACAATCTTGGCGGTGAGAAGCTGCAGTTTGGCCGCAACGGCATCACCGTCGACTATACTCCCATCAAGGAAGCGGGAGCCACGATGTCGCCTCGCATCCATGTAAAGGTGTCATTCTGGAAGGGTAGCGAGCGGCAGGTACTGGGGGATTGGGAAATTTCGGAAACGGAAGCCGGACAAAAGAGCTTTGACGTGGATATCCCCGAGAGTCCGAAAGGATCGTAAGATGCGCGTGTCACAACTGACAAGATCCTGCATTGGGTGGGCCGTCGTGCTCCTGACGGCGTGTAGTTCGGGAAAAGAAGAAAAGAAGGAGAAGGCCGCGGTGGATGTTGCTACCGTCGCCGGGGCTACTCCCATCGAGATGGAGTACGTGCCGGAGGGGTTTCCCCTGGGACTCTCCGTTGGCCAGGGATTTGCCTTCAATCTGTCCGAGAGCCCGGGCGATAAACAGCGGTTCAGGAAGATGCCTCCCGAGGCCGGATTCAAACGTTACTACGACGAGCTTACCCTTGCGGGCAAGCCCCACCTTGTGATCACCGAGGAATCAAAGCCACCGCGACTCTACTTCGACGAGAACCGCAACGGCGACTTGACGGACGATCGGGGTCCGTTTCCGGCCGAAAAGGAGGGCTTGTTCCCCAACCATTATTCGATTCAGATACGTTATGAGCCCGAGAAGGTGGTGGCACCCTACCGGATGTGGCTGTTTTCCAGCAACATGGGGGGGATTCGTTTCTATCCAGTCTGTCACTGGCGCGGTACGCTCGCTCTGGAGGGGCGAAGCTACGCTATGGTTGCTTTCGACAGTAACGCCGACGGTGATTATTCGAACGATCCCCTGGTCATAGATGTGGACGGTAACGGCAAAGCGGGCGACGATGAGCGGCTTATGCCGGGACAGTCGGTCGCCGTGGAAGGCAAGGTGGTCACTCTGGCAGGGATTTCTCCGAGCGGGCTCACGGTGCGGTTGAGGTGGTAGCTGCGCCATTCCCCCAGCGGGAGCTGAGGGATTAGTACAATCCTCCCAAAGGCACAATACGCATGTCCACCCTTGTTCGCACCATCACCATGCTCGCGGCAATCTACGTTTGCTATGCGG
>DATDMX010000373.1:0-9542 GCA_036518575.1 Geobacteraceae bacterium
TATCGCGAAAAGGCCCTGGCACTCGGATTCGTCCACGTGGAGAGCGGACCCTACGTGCGCAGCTCCTACCACGCGGCCGACTACGCAGAGCCCTCAACGTAAAAAGCCCGCACCGTGACCGGTGCGGGCTTCCAATCGCAGCTGCCCCTTCCTATTTTCCTCCCGGCGCGCCCGTGTCAGGCGCGACCGTCGCCGGTTTGATCTCCTCCGTTTTCACGTCCACAGGCTTCGCCTCCGGTTTTGGCTCCGGTGCGGCTTCGGGCGTCTTTTCCGTCTTTTTCTCCTGTTTCTTGTCGCTTCCGAAAAGCCTTTTTTCCGGTCCGAGCATGGAAACCATGTCATCAAGGACCGGTACGTAGGGAAGCGGTACCTGGAGGTTACTCAGCACGGGGGAAGTCTCTTTCTTGCCGAATGCCCTCGTAATGCCGGGAATCGTCTTGAACTTCACCTCCACCACGTCGGTAGCGTTTGCCTCCGCTTCATCGAAGTCGGGATACTGCAGGGCGAAGAGCGGGGTGAAGGAAAGCTTGCGGGCGCGGAAGTTGGGGTATTCCCAGAGGATGTTGCCGTCGGCGTCGAGTATCTGAGCGGTGACGATGAGGTGGTTGTAGTCCCCCTGCAGGTAGGAGAAGTAGTTACTCGAATAGACCTTCTCGGGCGAGGTCAGGCCACTCACCACCACGAGCATGACCGCGTCGAGCGTGTTTTTCGCCATGAGCTCCTTAAGCTCGGCGTTCTTGTAGAAGTACTTGTTGTAGACGATGCCGGCGTCGTCACGCCGCTCGCGCCGGAAGAAGAGGCGGCTGAAGAGCTGGTCCGCACCGTCGTCGAGGAGACCGACGGAGAAATAGACACCCGTGTCCTTCAGTCGGGCGACGAGGTCTTTCTCGGCCAGGCGGTTGGCGGTGCCGATGACGGAGACGAGCTGCTCCTTCTCAGGGTGCTTGATGTCCGAAGCGGCGTCAACCATGATCGGCGCAACGCCCAGGACGCGGACCTTCTTCTCGTACGTCTCCCGGGGGATATTGTAGTAATTTTGAGCACATCCGAAGAAAAGGGTGGTGACAAGGATAAGACCAGCACGTGCGAGCAAGCGTTTCACTGACACTCCTCCTGAGTCTATTTTTGACAAGTTGGATTGGGGCTTCCTGCCGTCAGCCCTGTCTTATAACAGAGGCCGGCAAAAATGGCCAGCTTATTTCACGGCCGTTCGGGAGAGGTGTCGCGGGCACCGAGAAAGAGGAGGATGGCGAGCGCGAGCCCGCCGATGGGGATGAGAAATGCTCCGTGGTAGGCGGCTGCAGGGTAGCCAGATGGCGAGCGGGAAAATCCCTCGATGTAGTGGCCCATGAGCTGCTGCATGGTGGCCGCCCCCATGAGCACGAAGAAGTTGGCAGCCGTCAGGGCGGTGCCGGTGATGGCATGGGGAAACATTTCCCTGAGCATGGGATAGATGGTCACCCCGGAAGAAACGGCGAGCCCGATGGCGGCGAAGAGGGCTGAGAGAAGGGGGCGCCCCAGGGAGTCGGCAGGCCCGAGCATGGCGGTCATGAGGAGCAGGAGAGCCGTTTGTCCGGCCACGAGCGTCCATTTGCGGGATTTGAGCAGCCGGTCGGAGAGTTTGCCGACGCAGAGGCAGCCGACGATGAACCCCACGGAGGTGAGGAGAAGAATGTCGCCGGCCCCCTTGCGGCTGAGACCGATGACCTCCATGAGGTAAGGCCCTCCCCAGAGCCCCTGGAGGGCCATGTAATTGGCGTACCAGAAGAAGGCCAGAAGCGACAGGAGCCAGAAGGAGGGAGTCGCCGCGACCATGCGCCAACCGGCGATGACTCCGGGATGATGGTGGGCCGGTTCTTTTTCGTCGTCTTCCCGCTGTGGCCTGTCCTGCACGATGAGGTGGACGCCCAGGGTGGCGGCCAGTTGGAGGAGACCGACAGCGACAAAGGGCTGGCGCCATCCCCCGGCCGCAATGGCAAGGGCGAGCGGGGCGGTGGCCGAGAGGTTCCCCAGATTGCCGATGGCAACGATGAGACCCGAAATGGTGGCGAACTCCCGGGGGGTGAACCAGTTCGTGAAGACTTTGAGAGCCCCCATGAGGACCGAGGCGCTGCCCGCGCCGAGAAGAATGCGGCCGGCGAGCGCCGCCGGGTAACCGGGAGCGCAGGCAAAGAGGAGGGAGCCGGCCGTGGTTATGAGGCCGCAGGCAGTCACGACCCGGTGGCCGCCGAAGCGGTCGAGCAGGGGGCCAAGGGGAATCTGGGTAAAGGCGAAGGCGTAGAAGAAGGCGCCCGAGAGGGTGCCGAGTTGAGCGGCCGACAGGTGCAGGTCGGCGGCGAGGTCGCGGGCCGCCACCGCCATGGAAACTCTGAAGAAGTACGCGAGAACGTACATGAAGGAGAGAATGGCGAATATTTTCCAGCGTGTTTTCATTGCCCTAGCTTTACCCGACCCATCGCCCCCTTGTCAACCGGCAAATATCGCTCTTCCGTACGGGGGGTGCCGCCGTTGCCCGCAGGGCGAAACCCGTGGTAGAATAGTCACATGGAAGGGACATGCGCAGATGGATTCGGCACGAATAATGTATTTTGTTTCGTATCATAGCAACACCTGACAGCCACCGTGCCGGTGACTCTCAGGAGAGGGGGCGTTTATGAACATCGATAGAATTGATGAGGCCATCGACGCTTACGTCCATGAGCGGATGGAGAAGGGAAAAGAAAAGGCGAGCGAGCACTTCCTTGCCTATGCTTACGTGAAGAATCGCGGCGACGAGGTGGTCGAGTTCCTGAAGAAATCGGGGAGCCTCTGCCGTTACTACATCAACTACCTCAAAGTCATGCAGAACCCGCTGAAGGGGCCAGAGCTCGCCTGGCTTGCTTCCATGGTGACGGTGGCAGTGTATGCCGTCATTTTATTGACGACGGAAGATGAGCAGGATCTCGGTATTTTTCTCTTTGTTGGCACACTGATCAACGCTTGGTCACTCGTTTCCGTTGCCGCGAAAAAGTGGTGTGATATCGGGGTTATGATCGCCATATATCGGGAAATTGCCCAACTGATCGAGCGGGAACTGGGTAATCCCACGTGAAACGACGCAGCGAGGCAATGGGGGTGAGGAAGGCGGCCGGATGGCCGCCTTTTTTATTGCCGTAACCCGGAACGGGCGGCCGGATGTTGGTGTCAAAAGGGCGTTTCGGCGTGGCATTTTTTTGACGGGGAGCGTCACTGGTGGAGGGCGAGAAATTTCTGCACGACGAGAGGGTCGAAGTGGCTTCCCGCCAGGTCGTGCAGGTGTTGCCGCACCTCTTCCCGTGGCCAGGCTTTGCGGTACGGGCGGTCGGAGAGAAGCGCGTCCCAGACGTCGACCACCGTGAAGATGCGGGCCTCCAGAGGGATTTCGTTTCCTTTGAGTCCCCGGGGATAGCCCGTACCGTCCCATTTTTCGTGGTGGCAGTAGGGGATGACCAGCGTCGGGCGCAAATACTGGATGGGGGAGAGCATTTCCATGGCGTACACGGGATGGCGGCGCATGATTTCCCTTTCGGCGTCGTTCAGGCTCCCCGGTTTCAGAAGGATGCTGTCGGGAATGCCCATCTTGCCGATGTCGTGGAGGAGGGCGCCGCGGCGTACGTGGACCAGTTCCGTCTCGGTCATCCCCATCTCCCTGGCAAGGGCAACGGTGATGTCGCTCACGCGCAGCGAGTGCCCTTCCGTTTCCTTGTCCCGCAGGTCGAGAAAATGTGACCACCCCTCGATGGTGGCGTCGTAGGCCTGGGAAAGCTCCAGGTTGGAGCGCTGCAGGTCCGAGAGAAGGTTGGCGTTGTCGATGGCAATGGCGGCCTGAACTGCGAGGGCCTTGAGGAAGTCGAGCCATTCCTGGTCGGGACTGAGGGGCGAGCGATGGAGGAGCTCCAGGACACCGTTTGCCTCCCCCTTCACGAGAAGGGGGAACGCACAGTAGCTGACGAACCCTTCGGCGAGGAATTCGTCACTGCGGTGCCGTTGCTCTGTCCCGACCCTCAGGTCGGGGATGAAGACGCTGCGCCCCTGGGCGGCGGCCACGCCTGCGTCCCCTTCTCCCAGGCGCAAACATCGTTGGGTCTGCCCCGGTAAAGTGACGCCCCGGGCCGCGGCGTACTCGAGCTGCCGGGAATGGCGGTTGACGAGCAGGATACTGGCGGCATCGAGCTTCAGCTGGCTCACAATCTCTCGCAGAAGCACGTCGAGGGTGACGTCCAGGTTCATGCTCGTCGTGATGGCCATATCGATGGCGTGGAGGGCCGTCAGCCGCTCCATGCGAAGTTCCGTCTGTTTCTGCAGGGTGGAACGATGGATGGCACTGGCAGCGATGTTGCCCACGGCAGAAAGAAGCCTCAGTTCATCCTCGGTAATGTCCGACGTTCGCCCGATCCAGAGGGCGCCGATGGTCTTGCCGTGGGCGATGAGCGGGACACACCCGCCGCACGTGAGATCGCTGGCGAGCCGGGGGTGGGCAAAGAGTTCGTCGCTCGCCATGTCGTTGGATAGATAGGACTTGCCGGTGGCGAGCACGAGGCCGGTGAGCCCTTCGTTGTCACGCATGCCTTCTCCCTGCCAGTGCGACCAGCTTCCCCGCGCCGCTTCGACGATTGTCTCTCCGGTCGCGTTGTCGCGCAGGGCAAGCGCTATGCCGTCCACCGTGAGGATTTCGAGGAGCTGGTCGAGGATGATCGGAGGGATGTCCTGCCAGTCGTGCGCCGCCCGCAGAGCGGCACCGACGTTGACTATCGCTTCCATCTCCCGCGTGTGCTGGAGGTGATGGGAGATGTCCTCGATGAGAAAGATGCCGCCGGTCGTCTCGACGATGGCTCCCTTTATGGCGTGAAGGGGTGCGGCCGAAACACTCACGTCGATGATGCTCCCGTCCTTCTTGCGGCGGCGCAGTTCCACGCCGGCAAAAGACTCGCCCTGAATGACGCTGTCGAGAACGACCCGTTCTTCCTCGCGCCGCTCGTCGGGGACAATGGGGTTCGGCCTGCCGAGGACTTCGTCTGCTTCCCACCCGAAGAGCGTGGCGGCCGAGGGGTTCCAGATTTCGATCTCCCCGTTGGTGTCGCAGACGATGATGGCAATGGGGGACGCCTGGATGAGGGCGTGAAGTGTGCGGTTCGTTTCGCGCAGCGAGTTCTCCGCCCTGCGATATTGGGTGATGTCGGAAAAGAGGGTGGCAAGCTTTCCCGGCTGGGGAATGAACGCCGTGACGGCGAAGTGCCGGTCGTGGTCGGCGGCGTAACTCTCGAAGTGGACAGGCTCGCCGCTGCGCAGGACGTTGTCGTAGACGTCGGACCAGTTGACGGCTCCCCCGGGCCCGAGGGGGCAGATGTTGCGCTGGACGAGTTCGGCGGCACTCAAGCCGGCCAGCTTCTCGTAGGCCGGATTTGCCTCAAGAAACCTGGATTCTCCCGCGCGGTTGCCGATGTCGAGAAGGGCGAAACCGCTGTGCATTTCCCGGAACAGGAGGCGGTAGCGTTCCTCGCTTTCCCGCAGCGAGTCGATCATCCGGGAGATCGTCGCCCCGAGAAACGTGAACTCGTGAATGCCCCGGTAAGCGGGCTTTTCGCCTCTTTCCACGGCTTCGATGATGCAGTTGAGGGGTCTTCTGAACGTCCTGTCGGTATAGTAGATGAGTAGCACCAGGAAGACTGCCAGTGCGATGCCCGTCAGCAGATAGGTGGTGCGTACTCTGTCGAGGAGGGTCGAGAGGCGGTCGGCGTCCTTCACCAGGTAGATGTGCCACGTCATCGGTTCGAACGGGAACTGGAAGATGTAATACCCTTTCCCCTCCTGACCGTGGTAGGCCACGACGTTTGCCGCCGGATTTTCCCTGATGATGGTTTTCGGATCGGTATATATGCCGGAGCTCGCGAAAATGACCTGCCCGCGCTCGGTGACGACGCCGTCAACGCCGTATCGCCGGAGAATATCCCCGATCTTTTCCAGGGAGGCGGCCCGGTAGGCTGCGACTTCCCGTTCCGCCCGCATGTGGAATTTTCCTTCCTTGCGCAGGTCTCCCAAGTCGTGGGCGGCGGTGCCGTAGATGCTCCGGGCAAGCCATTCGAGGTTTTCGCGGTGCAGGTTAGTGATGAAGTCGGCCGAGAGTTTGAAGATGATGACGTAGAGGATGATGCCGATGAGGGCGATGAGAAGGGAGATGGGGACGAGAATTCTGAAGGAGAGCCTGTCGACGATGCGGGGACGCTGTGTCATAGTATGGGTCGGTCCGAAGTCTCTGTGCGACGACAAAATGATCGCGTTATGAAGAACGGCCCCATCAATGAATCTTTATCGGCTCTGAAGCAGTGACGCTTTGATGGGAAGGGCAACATCTGCGGATCCTTGTAGAACGGGATTATATATAGTACAGGCAGAGGCCCCAGTCAAGCCAGTGTAAAAAATTACACACTCCGGACACAGGTTCCGTGCAATCGCCCAATCTGATCGTATAATTGACTCAGTCAGGACGCGTCTGCTCCCGCACCATACCACAGCCTGATAACGGATTGGCCATGAAACCACTTTTTCTTCCCAGTCTCGTCAACGGCCCCTTCGACGACCCCGGGGTCTATGTCGATTTTCTCTTTGCCCGCAGGGCGCTTCTTTTCGACCTGGGTGACCTTTCCCGCCTCCCCGCGCGCAAAATCCTGCGCCTGGGTCACGTGTTCGTCTCCCACACCCATATGGATCATTTCATCGGCTTCGACCACCTGATAAGAATCATGCTCGGCCGTGAAAAACGCGTTCATTTCTACGGTCCGGCAGGATTCGTCGACCAGGTCGGCCACCGTCTCTCGGCCTATACCTGGAACCTGGTAAGTAACTATCCCGCTGACGTGACGGTGGTCGCCACGGAGATGCACGCCGACGGCACGCTGCTTTCAGCCGAGTTTCGCTGCCGGCTGGGTTTTCGCCGGGAAAACGACACCGTTGCGCTCTCGTCTGACGGTCTCCTCCTGGACGAGGACACGTTTCGTGTGCGCGCTGTCGTCCTCGACCACAGTATCCCGTGTCTCGCCTTTGCCCTGGAGGAAAAGGCGCACGTGAACGTCATGAAGAACCGGCTGGAGGAGCTGGGGGTTCCCGTCGGGCCGTGGCTGACGAAGCTGAGGCTTGCCGTCCTTCATGGCGAACCCGATGACACGCCGTGGAGCGTGCGCTGGCAGGAAGGGGATCGACTCCGTGAGCACCATACGACCCTGGGCGAGCTCAAACGCGGCATCCTCACCGTGGTCAAGGGGGAGAAGATCGCCTACGTGACCGATACGCTCTTCAGCCGCGGTAACGCGGAGCAGATTGTCGCACTGGTGAGGGAGGCCGATTATCTTTTCATCGAGACCCCGTTTTCCCGGGTCGATGGCGAAAGGGCTGGCAGCAGATACCACCTGACCGCCCACCAGGCCGGCCTCCTGGCGCGCGCAGGCAACGTGGCCCGCGTGTTTCCCTTTCATTTTTCCCCCAAGTACCGGGGCAATGAGATGCTCTTGCGCGAAGAACTGGCTGCGGCATGTGCCGGCGAAGAGCCGGGCGGGGGTGAAGCGGAGTGACGGGTGTCAATATTGTGGCGCGGCGATGAGAGAAAAGCGTGACCTCATGGGTTACTGGGCAGTTCTTTTTGTGTAATATGCCAACAATAGAAGAGTTTTATGGCGGCGGACAGGCTTGGGCGGGCAAGAGCTCGATTGCTTAAAAAATATGCAATTTGCTACTCTTGTTGTATTCAATCACTGTTTTTCTTTGAAAGAGGGATTTGTCCACAGGAATGTCCACAGGAATTGTGGATGGGAAGGCGCCCGCGATCATGGTTTGCGGCTGAAACTCCTTAAGATATCCACTTTTGGCCTCTTTTTTCCCCAACTGACAACAATTTGACACTGGCAAAGCTCAGACGAGCCTGATGATGGTCTCTGCCGCGGTGTAGAGAGGGACGACGGCATCCACGGCGACCGAGTCCATGACCGCTTTCGGCATGCCGAAGACGATGGCGGTTTCTTCCGACTCGACGACGATTCTGCCCCCAGACTCCTTGATCGCCCGGGCGCCGACCGAGCCGTCCTTGCCCATTCCCGTGAGCACAAGGGCGAGGGATTTCCTGCCGCAGGCGGCGGCAACCGATTCCAGGAGCGTGTCGACCGAGGGGCGGTGGAGAGAAAGTTCCGGCTCCGTATCAAGCCATATGTGCAGCTCGCCGGCAACGCGCCTGATTTTCATGTGTCGGCCGGCCGGAGCCAGGTAGGCTTTTCCCGGCTGGAGCCGCTCGCCGTCCCGGGCTTCACCGACGCTGACGGCGCTCAGTCGGTCGAGCCGTTCCGCCAGGGAGGCGGTGAAGCCCATGGGCATGTGCTGGACGATAAGAATGGGGCAGGGGAAGTCGGCCGGTATCTTGCCGAGAATAGCTTGCAGGGCGGGTGGACCCCCCGTCGATGTGCCGATGGCGACGACCTCCGTGTCCGTTGCGAGAGTCGCGGGGTGACGCTCGACAGGTTGAGCCTTTGTGCCGTCGCCACCGCGCAACTTCTGGAGATCGACCCGGGCGGCGACCATGATCTTTGCGGTAAGTTCCCGGGCGATGGCGGCGATATCCATGGGGCCGCCCGCGGCCGACTTGTCGATGAAGTCCACCGCCCCCAACTCCAGGGCCTTGAGGGTCTTGTCGCCCCCCTTGCCCGTGAGGGAGCTCAACATGATGACGGGCGTGGGACACTCGGTCATGATCCGTTCGAGCGCCGAGAGCCCGTCAAGCACGGGCATCTGCACGTCGAGGGTGACGACGTCGGGGCGGAGTTTCTTGACGAGCTCGACGGCCATCACGCCGTCGGAAGCCACGTCGATTATCTGAATGTCCGGGCTCTGCTCGAAGATTCTGATGATCGCCCGGCGCACAAACGCCGAATCGTCAACGACAACCACCTTGATCTTGCCGACGGGAATAGCACGACTCACGGTTCAGTCCCTCTTTCTGTAAATGATGGCGCCGGGGAAGCGCATGGGGAGATAGCGGTTGGTGATGCGCGAGAGCGATTCGGAGTGGCCGAGGAAAAGATGCCCTTCGGGAGCAAGAGCCCGATGAAAGCTCAGGGCGATCCGCCTGATCGTCTCGTCGTTGAAGTAAATGAGAACGTTGCGACAAAATATGATATCGACATCCTGTTCGTCAACGATGCTGTCGAGTTCGAGGAGGTTCCCCTCTACGAACCTCGTGGACGTGCGGAGTACGTCCTTGATGCGCGCCCCCTCGGCGCACTGCGTGAAATACCGTGTCATGAGGTGCGGCGGCGTGGCCTGAAACGCACGGGGCGGGTAGACGCCATCCCGTGCCCTGGCTAGTATCCGGGAATCGATGTCGATGCCCGTTATGCACACATCCCAGTCCCAGAGAAAGATCCCGGATTCGAGGAGAAGCATGGCGAGCGTGTACACCTCTTCGCCGCTGGAGCAACCGGCGGAGACAATGCGAAGCCGCCGCTCGTCCTTCTTGAGCTTGTTCTGGCGCAGCAGCGGGAGAA
>DATDMX010000374.1:0-7957 GCA_036518575.1 Geobacteraceae bacterium
CCACCCCCAGCATGCCGATGATGATCCAGGTAGTCATCCCGACGACGTTCGCCACCCCCCTGTCGATGGAGGCGGCCGAAACACCCACGTGCACGACACCGAGCTCTCCCTGGAGGATGGGCGCCGCTATGTCGAGAACGGTACCCCTTTCCGTCTTCAATGGTTTAATGCTGTAAGACTGGTCGGGTTGCAACTGGTTGACGGCCAGGAGGTCTATGGGGAATTCCTTGCCGAACGTATGGGCAACGATGTCGCCGTTGTGATTCTTGGCGTAAATGTAGACGAGGTCATCCTCCTTCTTGAGGTAGTCCTCGGCGAGCATTTCGATGCTGACAGTGGTTTCGGTGAGAAAAGGATTGGCGGAAACCTCGGCAAAATGCTTGGCAATCGATATGCCCCGCTTCTGCAGCTCGTGCGAGAGGCGGTCGTGCAGAGTCGTCTTGATGAAGGTGATGGATACGGCACCGAACACGACCATCAAGAGGAGCAAACCGCAGAGAAATTTGGCGCGCAGGCTCATGCCTCGTATCACGGTCGACGCCCCCTGTTCTGCCCCGCGACCCAGGCGTTCATCTCCCGAATGGAGTCGTAGGCACGATCATCACCATCGACGAACTTGTCGATCATCATTCCGTCAAGAATCTTCCTCCCTTCGGGGTCATCATGCATGGTGAGGAGCACCCCCCACAACCGTTTCTTCAATGTCTGATCCAGGGAGGGAATCACCACGAAGGGCGGGATGCCGAAGGGGGTGGAGCGGGCAACGATCCGCGTCTGCGCGGTCAGGGCAGGGTTTTTCTTCGCAGTGAACTCCCATATGAGACTGTCCACCGCAGCGCCATCAACCAGTTTCTCGGCCACCATCTTGATAGAGCGGTCATGACCATAGGTGTACATCGTTTTTTTGAAAAAAGTTTCCGGACTCTCCTTCTTGAGTGCCAGCATGTAGGTAGGCACAAGCATCCCGCTGTTTGACTTCGGGTCAGTGAAGGCAAAAACCTTCCCCCTCAATCCGTCAAAATCATGCACGGGGCTTTCCTTCGGCACGATAATGTAGGAACGGTAGACCGCCTCGCCATTAACCTGTGGAACGGCGAGCAATTCCAGGCCGAAACGGTGGCGCCCCTCCACATAAGGGCCGGCACAGATGAAGGCTGCTTCCACGTCCCCGGCCTTAAGCGACTTGTTCAGCTGTTCGTACGTGTCCCTGTCCACCAACTGGACCGGGATGCCAAGCTTTGATTCCAGGTAGTGTCTGAGTTGGTGATAGTAGATGTACCCCTCTTTCGGGGTAATCATGGCTCCCATGCCGATCCGCAACGTACGTTGTCGGTTGGCGGACGAATAAGGCTTCAGCGGCGCCGTCCGGTCGAGACGCACTTCTTTCTCACCGGGCTTGCTGCAACCTGTCATGACAAAGAAGAAGAGCACAGTCATCGTCACAGCAGCAGTGGATACCACGTTGCACACCATCAACATCCCTCCGCCAATGTAGAATGATTTGTTTATAATGCAATTTGAATTCCCAAACAAAACAAATTAATTCCGCCAAAACAATATTTTTTTCCAGTGCAAAATTTTACAGCGGCCAAAACGCCTCGCTCTCCTGGTCCAATACCGAGAAATTCCTTTACAAGGAGTTGGTAAATACGGTATTCTTCAAAGGTTACGCTGAGAATGAAAAAGGGATTTATGCTCATAAAAAATATCCGCAACTTTTCCATCATTGCCCACATCGACCACGGCAAATCGACCCTTGCCGACCGTCTTCTGGAATACACAGGTGCCCTCTCCGAACGCGACAAGCAGGACCAGTTCCTCGACAAGATGGACCTGGAACGAGAGCGCGGAATCACCATCAAAGCCCAGACCGTTCGCCTCACCTATCGAGCGGACGACGGTACGGACTACATCCTCAACCTCATTGACACGCCCGGCCACGTCGACTTCACGTATGAGGTCTCCCGCTCCCTGGCCGCCTGCGAGGGGGGCGTGCTCGTGGTTGACGCTTCCCAGGGCGTGGAGGCCCAGACGCTCGCTAACGTCTACCTCGCCATCGACAACAACCTGGAAGTCTTTCCGGTTCTCAACAAGATTGACCTCCCGGCCGCCGAACCGGAACGCGTTCAGCAAGAGATAGAGGAAATCATCGGCATCGACGCCCACGACGCGGTGCACGCAAGCGCGAAAGAGGGAATCGGCACCAGAGAAATCCTCGAGGAAATCGTCAGGAAGATTCCGCCGCCGAGTGGCGACCCTGCCGCTCCGCTGAAGGCGCTCCTTTTTGACTCATGGTATGACCAGTACCAGGGGGTCATTATTCTCGTGCGACTCTTCGACGGGGAACTGAAGAAGGGGGACAAGATCCTCCTCATGTCCACCCGCAGGAGCTACGAGGCCCTCAAGGTGGGTGTTTTCGCCCCCGAAATGCGGGAGACGCCCTCCCTCTCCGCCGGAGAAGTCGGCTTCATCATCGCCGGCATCAAAGATGTCCAAGACGCCAAGGTCGGCGACACGGTAACACTCCATCACCGCCCCTGCACCACGGCGCTGTCCGGCTTCAAGGAAGTGAAGCCGATGGTTTTCTCCGGGCTCTATCCCGTCGATACGGCCCAGTACGAGCAGCTGCGCGACGCTCTGGCAAAGCTCAAGCTCAACGATTCATCCTTCACCTACGAACCGGAAACCTCCCTTGCACTTGGCTTCGGCTTCCGTTGCGGCTTCCTCGGACTGCTCCACATGGAGATCATTCAGGAGCGACTGGAACGGGAATTCAATCTTGACCTCATCACCACTGCCCCGACGGTCGTCTACAAAGTCCACAAAATCAAGGGAGAGACGGTCACCATCGAAAGCGCCAATCAACTCCCGGCGCTCCAGGAGATCGATTACATCGAGGAACCGTTCATTCTCGCCTCGATCCACACCCCGAACGAATTCGTCGGCGCCATTCTGGCCCTGTGCATCGAAAAGCGTGGCGTGCAGCGAGAAATCAAATATCTGACGCCATCAAGGGTTATGATCGTCTATGAGCTCCCCCTCAACGAAGTGGTCCTCGACTTCTACGATCGGCTGAAATCCATTACCCGTGGCTACGCTTCCCTCGACTACGAGCACCTCGACTACCGCCAGAGCGATCTCGTGCGGATGAACATCCTCATCAACGGGGAAGTCGTCGACGCCCTCTCCCTCATCATCCACAAGGAAAAGGCCTACTATCGCGGCCGCGACCTGGTGTCGAAGATGAAGGAACTGATCCCCCGGCAGATGTTCGAAGTCGTCATTCAGGCAGCCATCGGGGCAAAGGTTATTGCCCGCGAGACCGTAAAAGCGCTTCGCAAGGATGTTCTCGCCAAGTGCTACGGCGGCGACATCACGAGGAAACGAAAACTCCTGGAAAAGCAGAAAGAAGGAAAGAAGCGCATGAAGAATGTGGGGAATGTGGAACTCCCCCAGGAAGCGTTTCTCGCTATTCTCAAAGTCGAGAGCTGACACACGACCAATCGGGCCCTGCTCCGCCATCACAACCCAGAGGAATTGCACCATGAACGAGACCGTCTCGCCCACTCCCGTCGAAGATGACAAGCACAATGCTTCGCAGCCAACGGAAGTCCCTCAAAAGAAACATATCATCAGGGAATACGCCGAATCGATCATCATCGCCGTCATTCTCGCCCTGACCATCAGGACGTTCATTGTCCAGGCGTTCAAGATACCCTCCGGCTCAATGGAAGACACGCTTGCGGTCGGCGACCACATACTCGTCAACAAGTTCATCTACGGCACCCATATCCCCTTCACCGACAAACGCGTCCTCAAACTGCGCGACCCGCGGCGGGGTGATGTCATCGTATTCGAATACCCCGAAGATCCCTCCAAGGATTTTATCAAGCGCGTCATCGGAACCCCGGGTGACGAGGTCCAGGTGATAGATAAACGGGTCTACGTGAATGGCAAGATGTACGAGAACCCCCACGAAATTCACAAGGAAAAGGAAACGATTCCCAAGGAGCAGAACCCGCGGGACTTCTTTGGCCCGGTGAAGGTGCCGGAAGACTCCTACTTCGTCATGGGGGACAATCGCGACCGCTCCTACGACAGCCGGTTCTGGGGCGTTGTGAAACGGGACAAAATCAAGGGCCTCGCTTTCATCAAGTACTGGTCCTGGGACTCGTCCAAATTCACTGTACGCTGGAAGAACATCGGCCGTCCCATCGACTAGCAGGCAGCCATTTTTATCCCTTGACTGGTTGGTGGCACGATGCTATAAAAATGTGACAATTTTTTCGGCCTTTTAAATTAACCCCGTGAGGTTAGCAAAGGTGTTCACAGAGAAGCTTTCAGAGTGTTTTCTAGAAGAGCCTTTTTGCACGCCTGCGAAAAGGCTTTTTTTTGTATCCGGTGGCAACTCATGTCTATTCTCAGCTGTTGAGAAAGGAGGGAACCGATGGCAGACGAGCAGACGGTCATACTTGACAGTACCGGGGTAAAACGGGCTCTCACCCGCATCGCCCACGAAATCCTTGAGCGCAACAAGGGCATCGCCAATCTCGTTCTCGTCGGTATCAGAACGGGAGGCGTCCACCTTGCCCACGAGCTGGCCCGCAGCCTCGAAGAAATCGAGGGGGTAAAGGTTCCCGTCGGCGCCATCGATATCACCCTCTACCGCGACGACATCAAAGGGCACGCACAGCACCTGCCGGTGGGCAGGACGGAGATTCCCTTCACCCTTGAAGGGCAGAAGGTCGTGCTCGTTGACGACGTCCTCTTTACGGGACGTACCATCAGAGCAGCCATGGATGCCCTCATGGACCATGGCAGGGCCACCTGTATCCAACTGGCGGTCCTCATCGACAGGGGCCACCGGGAACTTCCCATCCGGGCCGACTTCGTCGGCCGCAACGTCCCGACCAGCATCAAGGAAAACATCGTCGTCAATTTCGACGCCAAAGACCGGCCGACGGACGTGGTACTGAAGAAATGAAATGAAGGTTGTAAGCGACGCGAACGAATGCCTTTACCTGCCCGTGCTGCCGGGCCCAAGGGGGAACGTATGGGGTTCAAACACAAGGACATCATCGCACTGAAGGACTTGACCAAGGAAGAGATCGAGCTTCTCATCGGCACCGCCGAGAACATGCGGGAGATCAACAGCCGCGACATCAAGAAGGTACCGACGCTGCGCGGCAAAACGATCATCAACCTTTTTTACGAATCATCGACAAGGACCCGCACCTCCTTCGAGATCGCCGGTAAACGACTGTCGGCCGACACCGTCAACATCTCTCCGTCCACGAGCTCTGCCACCAAGGGGGAAACGCTCTCCGACACGGCCCTCAACCTCCTTGCCATGAAACCTGACATCATCGTCATGCGCCATGCCATTTCCGGATCGCATTACTTCCTCGCCAAGAGGATTTCCTGCTCCATCATCAACGCCGGTGACGGCGCCCACGAGCATCCCTCCCAGGGACTTCTCGACATGCTCACCATGAAGGACCGGTTCGGCCGGCTCGACGGCCTCAAGGTGGCCATCATCGGCGACATCACCCACAGCCGCGTGGCCCGCTCCGACATCGCCGGGCTCACCAAGCTCGGCTCCCACGTCTACCTGGCCGGCCCCCCCACCATGATGCCGCCGGGCGTGGAACGATTGGGTAACGTCACGGTCTGCACCACCATGAAGGAAGCGATTCAGGACGCCGACGTGGTCATGATGCTCCGTATCCAGCAGGAGCGCCAGGGAAAGACCCTCATGCCCAATGCCCGCGAGTATTCGCGCTACTTCGGCCTTACCCCCGAGAATCTGAAGTTCGCCAAGCCCGACGCCATGGTCATGCATCCCGGCCCCATCAACCGCGGCGTGGAAATGTCATCCTATGTCGTCGATGGTCCCCAGTCCCACATCCTCAAGCAGGTGGAGAACGGCGTGGCGGTCCGGATGGCCATGCTCTATCACGTCTCTGGCGGAGAGCTGGCAACGGAATAGGTTATCTGTAGGGGCGCTGCTTGCCGCGCCCACATCAGAGGTAAGAACAGGGCGCAGCAAGCGGCGCCCCTACACGATACGAGGTGACTTATGAATCTGTTGATAAAGGGAGGGCGGGTAATCGACCCGTCGCAGAAGATTGACGATACCCTCGACATCCTTGTCGCCGGCGGCAAGGTGAAAGAAATCGGCAAGGGTCTGCAGGCCCCGGCAGGCGCCGAGACCATCGACGCCAAAGGCCTCATCGTCACCCCCGGCCTCATCGACATGCACGTCCATCTGCGTGACCCGGGGCTCGAGTACAAGGAGGATATCGTCACCGGTACGCGTGCCGCTGCTGCCGGCGGATTCACCTCGGTGGCCTGCATGCCGAACACCAAGCCGGTGAACGACAACAAGGCGGTCACGAGCTACATCATCGCCAAGGCCAAGAGCGAAGGGCTCGTCAACGTCTTCCCCATCGGCGCCATCACCTACGGCAGCAACGGCGAACGGATGGCGGAAATGGGCGAGCTCAAGGAAGCCGGGTGCGTAGCCGTTTCCGACGACGGCAAACCGGTCGTCAACAGCGAACTCATGCGCCGCGCCCTCGAATACGCCCGCGGCATGGGCATTCTCCTCATCTCCCACGCCGAAGACCTCTGCCTCGTGGGCGAAGGAGTCATGAACGAAGGGTTCACCTCGACCGAGCTCGGCCTCAAGGGAATCCCCCGCGTGGCCGAGGATATCGCCACCGCGCGGGAACTCCTCCTCGCCGAATACACCTCGTCCCCCCTGCACATCGCCCATGTCTCCACGAGCGGCTCCATCCAGCTCATTCGCGACGCCAAGGCGCGCGGGGTGAAGGTCACCTGCGAGACCGCTCCCCACTACTTCACGTTGACCGATGATGCCGTGCGGGGCTACAACACCAACGCCAAGATGAATCCTCCCCTGCGGGAGGCAGCCGACGTGGCAGCGGTGAAGGCAGGGCTAGCTGACGGCACTATCGATGCCATCGCCACCGACCATGCCCCCCATCACCTGGACGAGAAGGACGTGGAGTTCAACCTTGCCCTGAATGGCATCGTCGGACTGGAAACATCCCTTCCCCTCGGACTCCGGCTCGTTACCGAAGGGGTCCTCACCCTTCCAGCTCTGGTGGAGAAACTGTCATATAACCCGGCGAAAATACTGAGCCTCGAGCGCGGTACACTGAAGGCCGGGGCCGTTGCCGACATCACGGTCATCGATCCGAACAAGGAGTGGACCGTGACCGAGGAGGGTCTGGCAAGCAAGTCGAAAAACTCCCCCTGGCTCGGCGAAAAGATGAAGGGGGCCGCGGCGTACACCATCGTCGGCGGGAAAGTGGTATTCAAGCGTTAACTAACGGTCTATCAAGGGAGTACAGCATGAAAGCAGTTCTTGCGCTCGCCGACGGGCGCATTTTTTCGGGTAAATCCTTCGGCGCCACCGGCGAGGCAACCGGCGAAGTCGTCTTCAACACCGCCATGACCGGCTACCAGGAGGTTCTCACCGACCCCTCCTACAGGGGACAGATGGTCACCCTGACGTATACCCAGATCGGCAACACGGGGATCAATACCGAGGACATCGAGAGCTCCCGGCTCTACCTCTCCGGCTTCATCGTCCGCGAGTACCTCGACTGCTACTCCAACTGGCGCGCCACCATGAGCCTCGACGCCTACCTCAAGGAGCACGGCGTGGTTGGGATCCAGGGGATCGACACCCGGGCGCTCACCCGCCACCTGCGCGACAAGGGTGCCCAGAACGGCATCATCTCCACGGTCGATTTCGATCCGGAGAGCCTGATCCGCAAGGCCCGCGCCATCCCCTCCATGTCGGGGCTCGATCTTGCCACCGGCGTGTCCTGCAGCGCCCCCTACCACTGGACCCAGGGGCTTTGGGACCTCAAAAGCGGCTATCCTGCGGTGGATCGGAAAGACCTCAAGTACAAGGTCGTCGCCT
>DATDMX010000375.1:0-3725 GCA_036518575.1 Geobacteraceae bacterium
AGGAAAAAGAGCATTGCCAGGAGGTTCTTGCGCTGAGAGATCCAGGCCACCGATTCAACCTGGGCCGGATGGACCAGGAAGAGGACTGCTGCCGGGAAGGCCCAGGCCCGGCGGCCGCTGATGCGGAAGACGAAGAGATACACGAGGAGCCCGTTGAGGGCGTGGAGAATAAGGTTGGTACCATGGAACCCTGCCGGGCGCAGTCCCCAGAGGGTGTAGTCCAGCATGTAGGAAATGATCTGCACCGGGGCATAGTTGCCGACATAGAGGGAGGTGAAAGCCGCCTTTAGGTGGCCGGAGGTGATGCCCCGTATCGTTTCGTTGTGTGTGACGTAGGTGTGATCGTCCCAGTTGGTGAGGAAGTCATGGCCCAGGGTCCGGCCGAAGACCGCGACAGCGATGACGAGAAGCGTTACGGCAGGCCAGAAGTGAGGTTTGACTTTATCGGTCATGGCGGGATCCTGTCCCCGTACTATAACAGGTTCAACCGGGGCGAACAAGCGTGAACAGACGGTAGGTCGCGGCAGTCTTAGCCTCGTGTCGTTGACGATTGTATTATTGTGATTATTGGTGTAGAAATATGCTGACACGGCCGCCTCTACACCGCTATACCATTGGACCCTACGATGAAACTGCTGCTCGTCTCCCCCCCCTTCGGTGAAAAGGGCCAGAAATCCAAAGGGCTTCCCATCGCTCCTCCGGTCCTTGAATATCTGACTGGACTGACGTACAAGGTTCGGCCCGAGGTAGAAGTTGAACTGGTCGATGCCAACAAGGAGCATTTCGATCCGGACGGGGTAACCGCCGATTTGGTCGGGTTCACGGTTCTCACCCCCCAGGCGCCCTGGGTCTATCGGGTGGCTGACCGGTTGCGGGCCGCCGGCCGGCAGGTCCTCCTCGGCGGCATTCACGTGACGGCCCTCCCCGACGAGGCTGGGCAGCACGCCGACGCCATCGTTCTCGGTGAGGCCGAGGAAATCTGGGGTGGGCTTCTGGACGATGCCGCCACCCGAAGTCTGAAGCCCGTCTATCGGGGGGGCTTCCCCGACCTGAAGGGACTTCCCCGACCGGTCACCAGTCTCTGGAAGACCAACTACGTTTACGGCTATTTCCAGACCTCCCGCGGCTGTCCGCACCGCTGCACGTTCTGTTCGGTGCATCAGTTTTTCGGCGGGAAGGTCCGCGTGCGCCCCATCGACGAGGTCGTTACCGAGGTCGCTGCCAGCAAGCGGCGGCTCTTCTGGGGGATAGACGACAACGTCTGGGGCGTGAACATGAACTATACCATCGAGCTCTACCGGGAGATGGGGAACACTCTGCGGGGCAAGTACTGGTTCGGCTCGGGCGACCTGGTCTCGGTCGATCACCCCCGTGCCGAAGAGCTCCTCACCAACGCCCGCCGGGCCGGGCTCACGGCGGTCCTCGTCGGGTGGGAGTCGAACAACCCGGGGAGCCTCGAAGAGTACCAGGCGACTACCAAGCAGGGGCGGCAGCGTCGCGACGCCATCCGGAAGATTCGCGACCACGGCATCGAGGTGATGCTCTTCATGATGATCGGCGGCAGGCAGGATCGGCCCGAAGATTACGAGGGAATCCTCAAGCTGTGCGACGACTTGAAAGTCTCCGCCCACCCGGTGATGACGACGCCCTTTCCCGGCACCGACCTCTACGAGATCTATCGCCCCTACCTCATTCCCGGCATGGACTGGGACTGCTTCGACGGCAACCATGCCGTGTTCACCCATGACGATCCGGCCATGAGCGTGGATTTCCGGGAGGAAGCCATCGTCAGGCTGCGGGCCGATCTGTTCACGCTCCCGCGGATCCTCGGGCGCATCCCGCAGATTTCCCACAAGGGGTTCCCCATGTCCCACATCACCTCGTGGATGATCCAGTATCCCCAGGGCCGCGCCTTCCGGCAGTTTGCCAAGGAACGGGAACTGACGAAAGCGGAAGGAATGATGCATGACTGAGCTTAATCTGTATCTGACGGGGCTTCTCCAGCATTCGCCCGGCCTTGGGGTCGCGGTTATGATGAACAATTATTTTCACGATGTTGCCACGGCCATGCTGGCGGCCAGCGCGTTCTGCCTGCACGCCATCGTCCGGGTCCAGTCGGCCATGAACACCCCGGCGGCCACGCTCTTCTTCTTGAAGGCGTATCGCATCATGGTGAAATTCTTCCGTTTCGCCCTCTGGTGGATTATCATTGGCGGGGTGCCCCGCACCGTCTTCTATGTTAGTTTCGAGTGGAACCACTTCGCCGACAAAGAACAGGTGCCGGCCCTCATGGTGAAGCATGTTCTCATGGCGGCATTGGTGGTCTGGGGTGTGTTCGCCTGGCGTCGATTGAAGAAGAGGGCCGCTCTCCTCGAAGCCTCCCTCCCGGCCGAACTGGCCGGGCGTCTCTAGCGTCACTACGGGTCATTTCTCCAGATGAAAACGGGTCGTGTCATGTGTGGGGTGACAGCGGGTTTTATCACCCTGGTGGTGGCCATGGGGGTAGGGCGGTTTCTCTACACCCCGCTTCTGCCGCTCATGATGACGGAGTACGGTTTCCGCACGGACCAGGCGGGGTTGCTCGCATCGCTGAACTACGTCGGCTACCTCGTGGGCGCTTTTTCCGCCGGGCCCCTTTGTCATCGCTTTCGGGAAATTCCAGTTCTCGCCGCCGGCCTTTTCCTGTCGTGCGCCACCACCGCTGTCACCGGACTGCACGGAAGTTTTCCCCTCCTTGCCGCCGCGCGGCTCATCGCTGGCACTGCGAGCGCTCTTGCGTTCGTGGCCGTCTCCGGCCTGGTGCTTCACGTTATCGCTCATGCAGGGCGTGAAAATCTGACCGGTCTTTACTATGGCGGCGTCGGTGGCGGCATCGTCGTTACCGGCCTTGCTGCTCCGCCGGTGGCCAAGGCGCTCGGCGCAGGCGGGACCTGGATCGTCTTTGCCATTGTCAGTGCCATCCTTGGCGGGGTAGCCCTTCTGCTGCTGCGAGGTCACGAGGAGTTCCGACGCCAGGAACCAACGGGAGCGCCGGCGAGTCTCCCCCGCACCCCCCGTTTCCTGCGGCTTGTCGTCTCCTATGGCCTCGAAGGCTTCGGTTACATCATCACGGGCACGTTCATGGTGGCCGCTGCAAAGGCTACAGTCGGTCCAACGGGCGCAGAAGTCGCCTGGCTCGCCGCGGGGTGTGCGGCGCTACCCTCCGCCTTTCTCTGGGCTACCGCCGCTCGTCGGTGGGGACGGCTCAAGCCGCTCGTGGTCGCCTATTTCCTGCAGGCTGTCGGGGTAGTCCTCCCCTCGGTGCTTCCTGGAGCGGCCGCGGTGGTTGTGGGAGCGCTTCTTTTCGGCGGGACCTTCATGGGGATCGTGACCCTTGCGCTTTCGGAGGGCGCTTCCTTTGCCCCCTCGGCACGGGCAAGGATTGTCGGGTTCATGACGGGCGTTTACGGGATCGGCCAGATTGTCGGCCCCCTGGTTGCCGGCCATCTTTCCGCCCGCACCGGTTCCTACCATGACGCCGTCTTCATCGCTTCAGCCGCTGTCGTGGCGGCAGGGGCCGTGATCGCGCCAGATGCACTGAGGAAAGAAACGCCGTAAGCAAAGAGCTCGGCCTGTAGCCGAAGAGGAAGTGGCTGTCAACACAGGTTCAAGGAGGAAGAAGGTGAAGATCGTTACGCTGCTGGGAAGTCCCCGTATCAACAAGAACAGTGCAACCATCGCCGGTC
>DATDMX010000376.1:0-3198 GCA_036518575.1 Geobacteraceae bacterium
AGACGGCTGCGATGAAGATGCCGGTGAGGGGGAAATAGGTGTAGCGGTCAGCCGCCGCCTGGAGCCCCACCTGCACGAGACCGATGACCGGAATGAGCGTCCCCAGGTACCAGAGCCACCCGACAACAAGCCAGGGAAAACGGCGCCGCAGGCGAAACGCCGCCAGGCTCAGCGCCACCAGGAGAAGAAGGGCACCCCCCATCTGCCAGAAAGGAATAGATGGGGTGAAGGGATAGATGACCGCAAGCCGTGCCGGCCAGAGGGTCTTCCCGAGATAGAAGACGTAGGCGGTCGCGGCGTTGGCCACCCGGACCGAGAGGGGAAAAAGGGTCCCCACCGCCCCACCCTGCTGCTGGGCCACGTAGGTGACGATACACGAGGCGGCAGTGAGGAGGAAAAACGGCACCTTCTCCCGCGCAAGCTTGAGAGCCCCGACGGTGGCCGTGCGACCAAGGGGCCAGTAGTCGAGGAGGAAGAGGACACAGGGGATGGTGACCGCCATGGGCTTTGCCATGAGGGCGCAGGCAAAGGCCGCGAGGGCGAAGAGATAGCGCCCCGTGCCCGGCCGGGCCGCATAGCTCCCGTAGGCGAGAAGGGTAACAAGGGAGAAGGTCGTGCAGAGGAGTTCCTTGCGCTCGGCCACCCACGCCACCGCCTCCACGTGGAGGGGGTGAATAAGGAAGAGGAAGGCCACGACGGCGCTCCGACCGGTGCGGCCAGTCAGACGGGCAAGGAGGAGGAAGATAAGGACGCCGTTTCCCCCGTGGAGAAGAACGTTCACCCAGTGGTGGCCGCGGGGAGAGAGCCCGAAGAGGGTCACGTCGAGCATGTGGGAGAGCCAGGTGAGGGGGTGCCAGTTGGCTTCGTGGAAGGAGGTGAAGGCCCAGCGCACGTTCTCCGGGGTGAGCCCCCCGGCCACATGGGAGTTGGCGGCCACGTAGGAGGGGTCGTCGAAGTTGACGAAGGCAAAGCCCCCGGCCCGCCCGAAGAGGATGAGGGTGACGAGGAGAAGGGAAAGGGCGATGAGCGGTTGCGCGGGTATGGCACGGCGGCCGAGGGGGATCATGGGCACCTGGCGACGGTTAGGGTGACGGGCGCGCCCATTGTACGGCAACGGCGCCGAGATTACAACAGGTCGCTGGCAGCCTGCCTGCCCCCCTGAACGGCGTGGCGGCGACGATTTTTTCTTGCAGATTTCCCGAGGATAGCTGAAAATGGACAGCTACCCTCCGAGGAAAACCAAGGGCTCGATGAATTACGCCAGATATCTCAAACCCCGGCAGAAGATCCAGCTGCTCTCCGTCATCTCGGGCGAGCACGCCCGCTCCGAGGTCACCACGGCCTACGTTATCGGCTGTGACGACGAGCGGATCGATCTCTCCCTCCCCTACCCCCTTCACGACGCCGACGGGGCGCCGTTCGCGCCGGGGCAGGAGTTCGTCATCATGTCGGACTGCTTCGGCATGGGGCTCAGGCTTTCCGCCACCCTCGAGGCCTACGGCAAGGACGCCACGGTGCGCCTCATTCCCCGGCACGACCTCCAGATCTTCAGCAGGCGCGCCTATCCCCGCGCCGACGTCATGGCCACCGTCTGCTGCATGCGGGGCAAGGCTCCCCTGCGGCTCTTCCAGAAGCACTGGACCGCGGCCGTGAAACAGCTGGCCGCCGGCAAGGGGCACCCGGGCACGGGCAGAGTGAAACGGCTCACCATCAACCTGAGCGCCGGAGGGATCAGCATTCCCCTGGAAGCCCCGGTAAGGGAGGCCGAGCTCTGCCTCGTGTTCATCGAACTTGACCCGGGGCTCACCCTCTGGACGGTGGGGGAAGTGGTGTGGACCAAGCCCGTCGAGAACGGCCTGCAGTCCACGGGGCTTCGCTTCGTGGAGATAACCGCCTCGGACCAGGAAAAGGTGAACGCCTTCGTGGTGAGCGTGCTCCAGCGCCAGGGAGGAGCCGACGCAGAGGCGGGGAAGCTGAAGCAGGAAGCCCTCGCCCTCATGGAATTCTGACAGGCTGTTGAAAAACTACTGCGGGGCCGATCTGCGGTGTTGCCGCTCGCTCAAAAGCTCAACGTACCATGGGGTACGCCTCGCCTTTTCGCTCGCTTGCGCCGTGCATCTCGGCCTCCTCGCGACGTTTTTCAACAGCCTGCTAAAACTAGCTAATACCCGCCCTCATGAAAGGAACTACCCCGTGTGGCAACCACTGCTGAATGACATCCGCGACGCCCAGGCGACTCTCGACCTGGGGATCCGCACCTGGATCGACGGCTACGAGGAGTCGGGAGGAAAGGTCTTTTGCGGCAAGGGGTGCAGCGGCTGCTGCAACCTGGCGGTGAACACCACCTTTACCGAGGCACTGCGCATCGCCAGGATTCTCGCGGAGCCCGCCGCCGCGCGGGTAAGGAAGCACGCCAGCCGGCTTCTGGAGCGGGTCGGCGAGGCGGCGGACCTGAAGTCCTTTCTGCGCCTCCACCGCCAGGAGATCGGCTCCTGTCCGCTTCTGGAGGAAGACGGCTCGTGCGGCGTCTACGCCGAGCGTCCCCTCTCCTGTCGCTCCCTCATCGCCACGCGGGAAAGCCGCTGGTGCAGCATCGACTTTGCCACCCTCCCGGCGGAAGAAAAGGAAGCGTTCGTGGCAGGGCTTGATCGCAACGTGGTGGCCTTTCCCATGCACTACGCGGCAGCGCCCCAGGAACTCGCCCAGGAACTGGAGGCGCGCGTCTGCCAGCGCATGGCCGCGCGCTTCGGTTTCTACCTCTACGGCAACCTCCCCTTCCTCATCTTCCTCGAACGGCGCTACCGGCTGAGCTCGGCCGTGGCCAGGGGGTACGACGCCACCGTCAGCCTCCTCGACCGCAAGGGGGCAAACAATCCCTTCCTCGTCATGGTGGGACGGGGCGCCTCGTAGCCTTGCCTCACGACATCCCGCAACTTCTGTTGTCACAAGGGCCCGCAGCGACGGGCCTTTTTTTATTTTAACGTGAAGAAGATGCGGGGGGAGCCTCGTCCGTTACGGTCGAGCCTTAGCTGCGGACCCGTGGGCATCAGCTGAAACGGATGAGGAAAACGCCGGCGGTGATGAGAAGGGCGGAGGCAAAACGGATGCGGCCGCACGACTCGCCGAGGAAGAGAACGCCAATCACCACTCCCACGATGACGCTCATCTGCCGCAAGGGCACGGCGTAGCTCATGGGAG
>DATDMX010000377.1:0-6698 GCA_036518575.1 Geobacteraceae bacterium
GGAGGCCACGGGCGTAGGAACGGCTGCCGTTCACCGTCACGAAGGCGAGGACCGCGCTTCCCGGCACATCCTGAAGATCAACCTCGGAGGCCGCCACGTTGAAGGTGTTGCGCGCCCGAGCCAGGATGCTCTTGACGATGCCCCGCTTGCCCTTGAGTGACGTGCTCGGCAGGTGGAGATGGAACTGTGCGGCATAGACGAACATGGTCTCTCGCTTTCACTTCTTCAGGTCTATGCCGTAGCTCTTGATCTTGCGGTGAAGGTTACTGCGTTCAAGCTCGATGGCCTCGGCCGTCTTGCTGATGTTCCAGTCGTTCTCCTCCAGCTTCTGGATGATGAACTCCTTCTCGAACTCTTCCCGCGCCTCCCGGAGGGTATTGTGCTCGATGGGGCCGGCAAGGCGCAGCCCGGCCGACTCCCGTCCCCCCTCGGCCGCGAGGTAGTCGGGGAGCTGCTCTGCCCCTATGGTGCCGCCGGGGGTCATGATGACGAGGCGCTCAATGATGTTCTTGAGCTCCCGCACGTTCCCCGGCCAGTCGTAGTCCTTGAGGCGCGCCACCGCCTCGGGCAGGACGATCTTGCGCTCGCGCCCCTCGCGCCGGCAGAAGAGGTCGAGGAAATGGTCGACGAGGAGAGGAATATCTTCCTTGCGCTCCCGCAGGGAAGGAACGGTGAAGGGGACGACGTTCAGCCGGTAGAAGAGGTCCTCGCGAAAGTTCCCCGCGCGGATCTCATCCTCCAGGACCTTGTTGGTGGCGGCGATGATGCGTACATCCACCTCGATGGTGCGGTTGCCCCCCACCCGCTCGAACTTGCGCTCCTGAAGGATGCGCAGCACCTTGGCCTGGGTCTTGAGGGACATGTCGCCGATCTCGTCGAGGAAGATGGTGCCGCCGTCGGCCAGATCGAACTTCCCCTTCTTCTGACTGGTGGCGCCGGTGAAGGCCCCCCGCTCGTGGCCGAAGAGCTCGGACTCGATCAGCTCCTCGGGGATGGCGGCGCAGTTGATCTCCACGAAGGGCTTGTTGTGCCGCTGGCTGTTGAAGTGGACGGCCCGGGCCACGAGTTCTTTACCGGTGCCGTTTTCGCCGGTTATGAGGACCGAGGCGTTGGCCGGGGCGACAAGCCCGATCTGCTCGACGAGCTTCCTCATGGGGGGAGAAGTGCCGACCATCTCGTGGTCGCGCAGGACCTGGCCTCGCAGGGAGTCGTTTTCCTCCGTGAGCCGGCGGACGGCCAGGGCGTTTTTCACCGTGACGATCACCTTGTCGAGCGACAGAGGTTTCTCGATGAAATCGTAGGCCCCGAGCTTCGTGGACTTCACCGCCGTCTCGATGGTGCCGTGCCCCGACATCATAACCACGGTGAGGGCGGCATTCACCTCCTTGAGCTTCTTCAGCGTCTCCAGCCCGTCCAGCCGCGGCATCCAGATATCGAGGAGCACCAGGTCGGGGGCTTCCTTCTGGACGAGACCGATGGCCTCCACCCCGTCCACGGCCAGGAGGGGCCGGTATCCCTCGTCCTCCAGTATCCCCGCCAGCGAGGCGCGGATGCTTTCTTCGTCGTCAACTACCAGTATGGTCTCGTTCATGGTTCTCCGCTTTTCTTATGAATGATTTGGCAATCTTCGGTTTTCTACCGTGTCCTAGGGGCTAGAATTCCCCGCTTACTCCTGTCTCTTTCGCAGCAAATACCCGCCGTAGGCGAGGTATTCCTTCCCTTCCGCGGCCACCACCCGGATCGTCTCCCCCTTGCCGCGCCCCAGACCTTCTATCACCGCCTCGCTGTCGGAAAGGGGCGAAAGTGCCAGGCTCACGGGCTCCCGTAAAAAGAGCGGCATGGCATACTCGACGGTAAGGAGGCCCTTATCGTTACGCAGACGGATGTTCTCCACCAGCACGACGTCATCGCCGGGATTGGCGATCTCGTACCCGCCCACGCGAGCAAGCCATTTCTCCGGGATCGGCACGGGTTTCAGGCGCTCCCCCACAAGGATCTCCTTGCCATCCGCGACCGCCTTGAGGATGTCGCGCCCATCCACGCTGGCCCGGCCTATGCCGACATGCTCCAGTTCGCCCAGCCCCACGGGAAAAAAGCCGAGCACCTTGTAGCGCATGGCGAGAAGACCGTCGGGCCGGGATACGAGACGGATACTCCGGCCGAGCACCTCCGCATCGAGATAATCGGTCCCGGCCACGACCGAGACAACCCCTGCGATGGTGGCGTAGCGCCCCTCGAAGGCCTTGAGTTCCTCGGGCGTCAGGGGACCTTTCCGCTGTGCCTCCCTCGGCGCACCTTTGCCCAGGGGTTCCCCCCTTCCGGGGGCGGGCTCGTCCTTCACCTCGGACTGCGGCTCCACCTTCCCTTCCGCCTGCTCCTCCCGCTTGGGTTGCGTGATACCCGCCTTGGCCTCGAGGGCGAGCTTCAGCGTCTCCGTTGCCACCCTGCTCACCACTCCTCCGGCCGAGGCCGAGTTGGCCAGCACCGCCACCCCCAGTTTCTGGTCGGGGAGAATGATCAGCTGGCTGCGGTGGTAGAGGGTCGCCCCGCTATGGTGGGCAACGGGGCCGGCATTCCTGATGTCCATGTCACCCACCCCGCCCAGCATCCAGCCAAGCCCCACGCGGAAGGAAAGATCGAGATGAACGCGGCTGTTCTGGGGACGGAGCATCTCGGCCAGGGTCTGGCTCTTGAGGATCTGCTTCTCCCCGGCCCAGCCGTTGGCAAAAACCATGGCCATGAAGCGGGAAAGGTCAAGCACCGAAGTGTTGAGCCCTCCGGCAGGGACGTCCCGCAGGGGCGACTCTTTCTCCTCCTCGCCGTCCCGGTACGCCTTGGCGGCGAGGGAGGTGCGGTCGGGCTCCGCGGAGAAGGAGGAACTCTCCATTTTGAGCGGCAGGAAGAGCGCAAGGCTCATGTGGGGGGCGAAGTCGCGACCGGCCACCTTCTCCAGCGCGTGTCCCAGGAGGGTCATGCCCACGTTCGAGTAGGAGAAAACATAGTCGGGGGGATAGGCGGCGTACTCGTCGCGCAGAAGCTTCACGTCTTCCTCGAACGGCTCGGGCGCCGTGCTCCACATCCCCTTCACGAGGTCCGACGGGAGCCCCGAATGGTGAGTCATGAGGGTGCGCGGCGTGATGGGGGAAGCGTAGGGGAAGCGGTTCTTGACGGAAAACTCGGGGAGATAGGTCCTGAGTGGCTGGTCGATGTCGAAGAGGCCGTCCTCGGCCAGCTGCATGGCGGCCGTGGCCGTGAAGAGCTTGGAGATGGAACCGGCCCGGTAGACCGTCTCGGGGGTGGCGGCTATCCCACGCTCCTTGTCGGCGTAGCCAAACCCTTGCGCCCAGACAACCTTCTGGTCGTCCACGAGGGCGACACTCAAGCCCGTGACCTTGTGTCTGTCCATCTCCTCACGGATCAGCCAGGAGACGTACTCCTTCGTGTAGCCGTAGTCACCGCGCGCCATCTCTGCGGGTTTTTTCGGCATGGTGGTCGCACATCCGGCGAGAAGCAGCATAACGACCGCAAGACCGCAACCTATTCTCCGTGAGACCCCCATGGTTCCTCCCTTTTTGCAGGTCGCAAAAAGCAGGCCCGCCTGTTACCCCTTCAGGCCCGCCTCCCGCGCGAGTTCGCGCCAGGCGGAAAGGCTCCGCTCGATCATCGCCTTGTCGACGCAGTACGCGATGCGGAAGTACCCCGGCGCGCCGAAGCCGGCCCCGGGCACGAGGAGGATATGATGCTTCTGGGCGAGCTTCACGAATTCCACATCGTCGGCAAAGGGGGAGCGGGGAAAGAGGTAGAAGGCACCGTCGGGGCGGGCCATGGCAAACCCCATCTCAGTCAGGTAGTGGTAGAGAACGTCGCGCTTTTCCTGGTACGCGGCGATGTCCACCGACTCTTCCTGGAGCTTCGTCACGAGGCGCTGCATGAGAGCGGGGGCGTTCACGAAGCCAAGCGTCCGGTTGCAGAAGACCGCCCCTTCCATGAAGAGCTCGCAGTGGGTCATGCGCGGGTTGGCGGCGAGATACCCGATCCGCTCGCCGGGGAGGGCCAGGTCCTTGCTGTGGGAAGTGACGATGACCGCGTTGTCGATCAGGGCAAAGACCGACGGAATGCGCACGCCGTCGTAGCTTATCCGGGCGTACGGCTCGTCGGAAATGACGTAGATCTGACGCCCCAGCTCGCGCTCGCGGCGCTGAATGATCGCGCCGAGTTCCTTCAGGCTCTCCTCCGTGTAGATGGCACCGGTAGGATTATTGGGGGAGTTTATGATGATGGCGCGGGTCCGCTCGTTGATGGCCGCCTCGATGGCCGCGAGATCAAGCTGGAAGGTCTCCCGGTCGGTCCAGACGTCCCGTGGCACGCCGCCATGATTGTCGATGTAGAATTTGTACTCCACGAAATAGGGGGCAAGGATGATCACCTCCTCGCCGGGGTTGAGGATCGTCTTGAGGACCACGTTGAGGGCGCCGCTGGCACCGCAGGTCATGATCACCTGGCTGCCCGTTACCGGCACCCCCGAAAAGGCGGCTAGACGCTGCGCCACGGCGTTTCTGCAGTCATCGTAGCCGGCGTTGCTCATGTAGCGGTGCATGCCGGGGAGCGGGCCGGCGGCCAGGCGCCGCAGTTCCTCGCCGAAAGCGGGCGGCGGCTCCACGTTGGGGTTCCCCAGCGTGAAATCATAGACATTCTCGGCGCCGTGGAGCTTGCGCAGCCGCTCTCCCTCCTCGAACATCTTGCGGATCCAGGATGCGTTTTCAATAAAGGACTGTATTTTCGCGGCAATGGCCATGGGTTAGACTCCTTTCAGCGACAAAGTGTTGCATTTATACCACACAAGGGAAGGGAGACGCAAGGAAAGAGGGCGCAGATTGCGACACCTGCTCGACACAAAGGAAACGTGCCGCCCCCTCGGGACCGGCAGCAGTACAGGGGGAAATTAATCGAGGATGACGATCTGCAGGTCCATCACATTGGTACCGGTGGGACCCGTAACGAAGAGGGAGTCCGTGGCGCGCAAGAACGTGTGGGAGTCGTTGTCGGCGAGATAACGGTCGGGGTCGAGCCCGCGCGTCCGCCCCCGCGCTGCCGTGGTGCCGTCGACCAGGGCCCCGGCTGCATCAGTCGGCCCGTCGATGCCATCAGTACCGGCCGAGAGAAGGGTAATTCCTGCCTCCCCTTCGATCTCCAGGGCGAAGGCAAGGGCAAGCTCCTGGTTGCGGCCGCCCGTGCCGGTACCGGCAACGGTCACCACCGTCTCGCCGCCGGCAAGAAGGCAGAGCGGCGTATCACCTGCCCTCTCGGCCCTGAGCGCCCGCGCCCGCCGGGCGAGAACGCGCCCCGCTTCCCGTGCTTCGCCACAGACGGGTTCGGGCTCCACCACGACCCTCATCCCGAGGCCTTCGGCTGCCCGGCGTGCCGCGGCGACGGCCGTTCGGTTACTCCCGACGATGGTGTTCGTAACTCCGGCGAACAGGGGATCACCGGGCTTGGGCGTCTCGGGAAGAACCTTCGTCGCGCCGCGGGACAGATGCACCATCACCGAGGGCGGAACCTGTGCGGCGAGCCGGAAACGCCGCAGCACGAGAAGCGCATCGGCAAAACTCGTGGGGTCGGGGGCGGTGGGCCCCGAAGCGATGACGTCGAGAGGGTCGTCGATGACGTCGGAAAGGATGAGGGAGACGACGGTTGCCGGGTGAATAAGGGCGGCAAGCCTTCCTCCCTTGATCCGCGACAGATGCTTGCGCACCGTATTGAGGGAACGTATGTCGGCCCCGGCGCCCATGAGAAGGTTGGCCGTCTTCCCCTTGTCGGCGAGGGAAACTCCTTGCACCGGCGCGACGAGAAGAGCGGACCCCCCGCCGGAGACGAGAACCACTGCGAGCGTCCGGGCATCTGCCCCCTCGGCCAGGCGAAGGATTCTCCCCGTGGCCGCAACGCCGGGAGCATCGGGCAGGGGATGTCCGCCATGGTAGATGGCGATTCGCTTCAGGCCTTCAACGGGGTAGCCGTGCGGGATAACGACGGCACCGTCACTGATGAGGTCGCCAAGCCCATCCTCCACGGCGCGCGCCATTGCCGCGCCCCCCTTGCCACCTCCCAGGACGAGGAGCCGTTCGTAGCCTCCCTGCCGATAGAGACGCAGAAGTTCGTCGCAGTGCCCGCTGACCGCATGGTGTGGGTCGACCGCGGCAACCGCCTGGCGGAAAATAGTCGCTGCGAGGTCCTCTGCGCGCGTCACGGCGCTTCCCCCTGTCGCCGGCTGCCCGTTACAGCCTTACGGACAGTGTCACAGAGGCACCGGAAACCGGGTGGCCGGCACTGTCGCTCACCGATGCTCCCGGCTCCACGCTGAAGCCGGAGGCCTGCGGCGTGGAGCCAGGCGCGATGTCGCACTTGATGGATAAGAACTCTCCCGGGGCAAAGCCGGGAACATTGATGAGACCGATCCTGACTTTGGCGGGAGTGGTCGCCGTTGCCGGGACGAATTGGGCAGCCACCAGGGAACCGCTGGCCGTAGCACCCAGAGGTGTCAGGACTCCGTTTGAAACTGCATAGTTGTTCGAGGCATCCGCGGCTACCGTCACTCCAGCCGGGAGATCAACAGTGGTCTGTACGCCACCGACGGTGGTGGCAGTACCCTGGACACTCAGGGTAACGACAGCCGCATTGGCACCCACGGGGGACGACAGACC
>DATDMX010000378.1:0-2898 GCA_036518575.1 Geobacteraceae bacterium
GTGTCTCGTACAATACCTTTGTCTGGCATCGTGACCTCGATCCCAGGGGCGGAATGCTTCGACTCGTGGTCGGGCTCGGCACGAGGGCCGTGGACCGCACCGAGGGGGATTATGCGCGGCTCGTGGCCCTCGATCGTCCCGAGCTCTCGCCCCACGGAGGTGCCGAGGATCTGCGCCGCTTCTGCCAGCGGGAAGCCGATCTCCTCAATCTGGAGGAGAACAGCATCGAAAGCCTGCCCCTTGCCCGTCTTGTGGGCGAGGGCGTGGCTCTCCCCCTCGACCTGCTCGCCGAGGTGGACCGGGAGGGGAGGGGGCGGCTGGCAGAGCGCGGGAGGCGAGGGGAGGATAGCTGGCTCTTCACGTTTGCAGGGCTTCTCTCCACCGATGTCACGGCGGTCATGGGGCGGATGCTCAAGACCCTTGAAATGAGTTACGACTATCCGGTGGATGTGGAATTTACGGTCAACTTTGACCGCGAGGGAGGCTACGCCATCAACATCGTTCAGTGTCGTCCCCTCCAGACCCGCGGGGTTGGCGGCGGACAGGTGGCCATCCCATCCGCACTCCCCGATGGACAGGTGCTTTTTCGCAGCAGGGAGAGTTTTATGGGGGGAAACGTCGTGCGGCCCATTCGACGCGTTATCGCCATAGATGCTCCGGCTTACAGCGAACTCGACCTGAGCGGCAAATACGAGGTGGCGCGTCTCGTGGGCCGACTCAACCGCCTCGTGGACGGCAGGGACGCGCTCCCGACGCTCCTCATCGGCCCCGGACGCTGGGGGACGAGCACGCCCTCCCTGGGGGTGCCGGTGCGCTTTGCCGAGATCGCCAACGCGGTGGCCATCGTCGAGGTTGCGTTTCCCATCGGAGGTCTTCTGCCCGACCTTTCCTTCGGGTCCCATTTCTTTCAGGACATGGTGGAGGCAGACATCTTCTACGCGGCCCTCTTTCCCGGGCGTTCTACCACGTTTTTCAACAACGATCTGTTGTCCCGGGCTACGAACCAGTTGACAGTGCTCCTCCCCGAGGAAGAACGCTACGAAGGTGTTGTGCGGGTCGTGGATTTCACCGAACAATCGCTCGAGCTGCGCGCCGACATCATCTCCCAGGAAACCCTCTGTTTCTTGCCCGCACCATGACAGCCACGTGTCTGCCCGAAGGCGGTTGCGTCCATGTGGTTCTTCGCTACCCTTTATAGCGTGAGCGACGAACGACGCAGCCATTTCCGTTTTCTCGAACCAACCTTCTGCTCGGGTCTCCTCGACGATCCGGTTCTCTATCTCTTTGTGCGCCCGCTCGGCAAGGCACTGCTTTTCGATTGCGGCCAGATCCATCACCTTGCGAAACGGGTGGTGAAGTCAGTGGTCGGCGTGTTTATCACCCATGCCCACATGGACCACTTCATGGGGATAGATACCCTTGTCCGTCACAATCACGTGGCGCCGAAGACCATCGACGTCTTCGGACCACCGGGGATTGCCAGGCGAATGGCGGGAAAGTTCAGCGGCTATGAATGGAACCTGACGGAGCCCTACTGGTGTTCGTTCCGGGTCCACGAAATTCACGACCGAAAGATAGTGACTCATCTCTTTCCGGGGCCGGAAGGATTTGTCGGCAGGTTTCTTGGCGAGTCGCCGCGCACCGACCGCGTCATCTATCGCAACGAGTGGGTGCAGGTGGAAGCGAATGTCTGCGATCACCGCATCCCGGCCCTCATTTTCCGCGTCACCGAACGGGAGGCTTTTGCCATTGACGAGGAAAAGCTTGCTGCCGAGGGATACGTTAAGGGTGAGTGGGTGCGCCTTCTGAAGAAGCATTTTTACGGGGCTGCCTCGGAAGCCGCACCCCTTCTGGCCGTGAAACGGCAAGGCGAGCGCTCCGTCGATGTGGTCGTAGAGAATCCGATGGCTCTTTATGAGGCTATCCGCAAGCGGGAGACCCCAGCCAGCATCGGCTATGTCACCGATGTTGCCTTCAGCGAAGATAACATCGCCAGGATAGTGGGACTCCTGCAGGGTGTCACACTCCTTGTATGCGAATGCTCATTTCTTGCCGGTGATCGCGGGAAGGCGCGCCTGTCGAGCCACCTCTGCACCGATGATGTGACGAGCTTGCTCGACAGGCTCTCGCCTCTCTTCGTTCTTCCCATGCACCTTTCCAAAACGTACATCGGCCGCACGCACCTCCTCTATGACGAGCTGAGAGTTCCCTCGGGAATGACGCTCTTGCGGCTTCCGGATCGTTTTACGTCGAGGCCCTTTCTTCCCGAAGAGCTCTGCCGTTTGACGCGTGCTCTGGCGCGCAAGGAATGAATGACAGAATTTCTTGACATCCGCTGTCAATGAGATAAAGTATCAACCAATATGAAATCTCAACAAAAGTTACTCGACGAAAAGATTGCCGCCGTGGAGCGGATCTGTCGTGAGCACAAGCTTCCCATGACGGTTCAGCGGCGAGGGGTCATGGAGGAGCTCGCGGGCCGCTACGACCATCCGACTGCCGACGAGGTGTTCGAAAGCGTGAGGAAACGTTTTCCGGAAATTTCACGGGCAACCGTCTACCGTGTCCTCGACACCTTCGTCACTTTGGGGGTGGTCAGAAAGATCAACAGCCCGGAAGCCAAGGCCCGTTTTGACGCCGACACCCGGCGTCATCACCACATCCACTGCATCTGTTGTGGTGCCATTGCCGATGTTCATGCCGCGGGGCTCGATTCGTTGCCGATCCCGGATAGTGAGCGGGCCGATTTCGAGATTTACGATTATTCCATCACGTTCACGGGGAAGTGCGCGGACTGTCGGGTCAAGGACTGCGCCCGCACCGAAGAGCCGTGAAAATTACCACACCAATTTCACAGGAGGACGTAATGGGTTTTACGACACTTGAGGAAATCATCAG
>DATDMX010000379.1:0-4632 GCA_036518575.1 Geobacteraceae bacterium
GGGACGCGGACATTATGGACAAGTACCGCCGGGCCGGAGTCGAACACATCTACGTGGGAGTGGAAGCCGGGTCCCAGGAAACCCTCGACCTGTTCAAGAAGGATACGAAGGTCGAGCAGTCGAAGCAGGCCATCGACATCATCAACAATGCCGATATCGTTTCCGAGACCTCCTTCGTCCTCGGCATGCCCGACGATACCCCCGAATCGATTGCCGCAACCATCGAGCTGGCCAAACATTACAACCCGGACATGGCCTTCTTCCTGGCCATTGCCCCCTGGCCCTATGCCGAACTCTATCCGGAGCTCGAGCCCTACGTGGCCACCAAGGACTACCGCAAGTACAACCTGGTGGAGCCGGTCATCAAGCCGAAGAACATGACGCTCGATGAGCTGGAGCGGGCGCTCGGACGGGCTTCGCAGCAGTTCTACATGCACAAGTTCCAGAATCTCGACGAGCTCTCGCCCTGGAAGCGGGAATTCATGCTGGCGGTGTTCGATATTCTCGTGAACAATTCCTACTTGGCAGGTCAGATGCGGGCCATGATGAAGGAAGGCAAGGAGATGCCCCCCGAGGTCAAGGCACTCATCAAGAGTGTGCAGGGGCACAAGGCCCACACATCGCAGCCCATTGCGCCGATTCCGTAGGGGCGGGGAAGGGTGAGGCGAACGAGGCCGGAAGTTCAGTGAACTTCCGGCCTCTTCTTTTTTCCAGGCTAGATCTTTATCAGCTCGTAGCGCCTTGACCCCAGGCCGAGTTTTTCGCCGTGCTCCAACTGGACTTCCCACTCGATCTCGGGGTAGACGCCCCGGAACTTGTCCCCTCCCGGCTCGTGGCCGCTCGTGAGGGCGCTGTTCAGGTTGCCCTGCGCGTTGTTCACGAGGTCGGCACATGCCTGGTCGAGAGCGACCGGGTCGACGGAGGCGCAGATGCCCACGTCATTGACGATGGGAGCATCCGCATGACCGTAACAGTCGCAAGCCGGCGAAACCTGGGTGATGAAGTTCACGAAAATGGTCTTACCCTCCTTGCCGCTAACGGCCCCGGTTGCATACTCGGCCATCTTCTTCATGACGAGGGAGGACGCCTCGTTCCACTGCACATTGATCGCCTTCTGGATGCACGCGGTTATGCAGCGGCCACACCCCGCACACTTTTCGGGGTCTATTTTCGCTTTCCCTTCGATCATGGCGATGGCGTCGTGGGCACATGCCTTGAAGCACAAGGCGCAGGCGGTGCAATACTTCTCCGCCACCTTCGGGGCGACAGTGGAGTGCTGGGTGAGTTTTCCCTCCCGGCTCGAACATCCCATGCCGAGATTTTTCAGGGCACCGCCAAAGCCCGTCAGTTCGTGGCACTTGAAATGGGATACGGCCACGAGGGCGTCGGCCTCGGCGATTTCCGCGCCAATACTCACCTCCTTGAGCATTTCACCATCGATCGGTACGGTGACCGCCGTGTGTCCTCGCAGGCCGTCGCACATGATGAGCGGCGCCCCGACGACGGCATAGGCGAAGCCATTCTCGATGGCACAGGTGAGAGCCGAGACAGCCTCCTTTCGTTCCCCGGGATACAGGGTGGATGAGTCGGTGAGGAAGGGGCGCGCGCCGCATTTCTTGATTTCTTCCACCACCCGGCGCACGAAGACCGGCCGGACAAAGGTGTGGTTACCGCGCTCGCCAAAGTGGACCTTCACCGCCACGAGATCGCCGGCGTTCAGACGTTCGTCGATCCCGCAGTTGTGGAGGAGCCTGCTTATCTTCGCGAACAGGTTTTCCTTGTGGCCGGCACGCATGTCGGCAAAATAGACCGTGGACATTGTTTTCCTCCTTGTCGGTGTCCCTGCGCCGGCGCTGCAGTCGCCATTTTGGCCGGCGGTCGGCGTTTGTCGAGTCACGACGCTACCACAGTAATTTCTTGATTTCAATGGGTTAAGAAGGGCGGGGTGAAAAGTTTATTTGAGAAGTGCCGGAAATGTGGTATCTGAATAACAGTTATCATTAACGCCGACTGACGGGAGCGCCCATGACGACCACCGAAACCGAACGCGAACTCTGGATGCTTGGGCTTGGCGATACCCCCGGGAGAGGGCAGATCGTCCAGGATTATCTGGCAGGGGCAGGCTACCGGACGCGCCTTGCGACCGTTTCCGAACTGGCCACCGGCCGCCCCCTCGGAGTCGTACTCGACCTCTCGCCCCATTCCGCCGATGGCTGGGGCATTCTGCTCACCATCAAGAGCTCCCTGGAGACACGCAATATTCCCGTCCTCCCCGTGTACCTCAGCGAGGAAGGGAAGGTGGGGGGAGTTTTCCCCTTTGCCGGCTTCTTCACCTTGGCCGCCGATGGCGACTACGTGGCAGAGCGGCTTGCGGTTCTGGGCCTTCTCGAGGAGGTGGACGACTACGACCTTCAGGCGCTCGTCATTGCCCGCAAGCGGGAGGAAGAACTGGGGAAGACCCTGGAGGGGCTCGGCTTCGAGGTCGTTAATGCCTACACGGGGAAGGAGGGGCTTGCCCTGGCCACCACAGGCCGCCAGTTCCTCATCTTCTGTGCGCTCATGCTCCCCGACATGGGTGCCTTCGAGCTGATGGAACGTTTCCGGCTCTATCCCCAGACCCGCAACATTCCGTTCTTCGTTCTCATCAAGGACGCCATGAAGGCGGGGGAGCGCCACGCCATGAGCCGCCAGATCGAGCATCTCGTCAGGAAGAAGGAGCTCTCCAAGGAAGAATTCCTTGCCCACCTGCGTCGCAGGGGGTAGGCTGGAGCGATGAGGATGTGAAAGGCCGCCGGCATGTAATGTCGGCGGCCTTTTTTATGGGCCGGCGTCGGCCGACTTCCCACCTTCCAGCGGTGTACTTGTCAGCGAGCCATAGCCCGCGCCATCCGCTTGAATTCGAGCTGAGAGGTCCACCTCGCGGCAAAGGGAATGAGATCGTGCGGGTCGGCTAGGGGAAGGCGGAAGAGCTGGAAACCGGATAACGTAATCGCGATGTCGGGTAGAAATGTCTGGACAAGTTAGGTCCAAAGTTGTAAATGTGGAATGAACATTCATTCCGAAGGAGAGGTTAGGGTATGTCGAAGCAGGATAAGCGCGAGGAGATCGTGCGAGCCGCACTTGAGCTGATCGCCGAACACGGGTTCCACGGAGCCCCCATGGCTATGATTGCCGAGCGGGCCGGGGTGGGTGCAGGGACGATCTACCGCTATTTCGAGAACAAGGATGTCCTCATCGCCGAGCTCTTCCGGGAGGTGGAGGGAAAGGTCTACGCGGTGCTCGTCGAGGGTTACTCGACGCAAAAGCCCATCCGTGAGCGCTTTCTCCATCTCGGTACGGGGCTCTTGCGGTACTATATCGAAAACCCCCTCGAATTTCGTTACCTCGAGCAGTTCTACAATTCCCCCTTCGGCGTGGCACACCGCCGGAGTAAGCTGCTGGGGAACAAGGAAGGGTGTTATTTCTTCCGTGAGCTGTTCGAGGAAGCGGTTTCTCAGCAGGTGATGAAAGACCTTCCTCTCGTCCTTCTCTTCGATCTGGCCTTTGGGCCTCTGTTTGCCGCGGCCCGTGACCACATCCTCGGTTTCGTCGCGCTGGAGGATGCCCTCATTGCCCGCACCATCGAGGCTTGCTGGGACGGGGTGAAGAGGTAAGATTCAGCGATTTTTTATATTTCGGGGACAGAATGAATATTCATTCATTCTGTCCCCGAAACTCTTTCACTAACTGCCCGGGAGCCGCCACCATCGACACCCGGGAATAGAACCAGGTAGCCGCCCACCCGGGTCGGCAATTCTTTACATGACAGAGGTGTTTATGAAAACCACGTACAAAGCCAAGCTGACAGTCGCCGCGGGACTCGTGGCGCTGGGTCTGATCATGACCGGATGCGGGAAGAAGACCGCTGCCGGACCGCCGCCGGCAGGGCCTCCTGAAGTGGGAGTTATTGTGGTCCAGCCCAAACCGGTGGCCCTTGCTACGGAGCTTCCCGGTCGCACGTCCCCCCACCTCATCGCCGAGGTGCGGCCGCAGGTAAACGGAATCATCCAGAAACGCCTCTTCACCGAGGGCTCTGACGTGAAAGCCGGGCAGGTGCTCTACCAGATTGATCCCTCTACCTACCAGGCGGCTTTCGCCAGTGCCAAGGCTGCTGAGGCCCGGGCCGAGGCCTCTCTCAATACGGTGCGCCTCAAGGCGGAGCGTTACCGCGATCTCGTGAAGATTAAGGCCGTGAGCCAGCAGGACAACGACGACGCCCAGGCTTCCCTCAAGCAGGCCGAGGCCGACGTGGCCGCCGCCCGTGCCGCGGTGGAAACCGCGCGCATCAACCTGGCCTACACCCGGGTGACCGCCCCCATATCGGGACGGATCGGCCGCTCGGCCGTGACCGACGGTGCCCTCGTGACCGCCAACCAGGCGGCACCGCTTGCCACCATCCAGCAGCTCTCCTCCATGTACGTAGATGTCACCCAGTCCAGTGCCGACCTGTTGAAGCTCAAGCAGAGCCTCGCCACCGGTCTGCTGAGAAACAACAATGCCAGCCAGGCGCGGGTAAAGCTCCTGCTGGAGGATGGCAGCGCCTATCCGCAGCCGGGCACCCTTAAGTTCTCCGAGGTCACGGTGGATCAGAGT